>NZ_JAUONW010000015.1:0-3438 GCF_030546345.1 Caloramator sp. CAR-1 | reverse complement strand
AGTCAAACATGTAGTGAATGTGGATATAAAAATCCTGATGTAAAGAATTTAGCATTGAGAGAATGGAAATGTCCAAAGTGTGGTGCAGTTCATGATAGAGATATAAATGCAAGCAAGAATTTGCTAAAATTAGCCATGTGATTGGTATATATGGGGAAGGAACAGCCCTTTGAGCGTGGGTAATCTGGTAACAGAAGTTACCTTGACCACGAAGCCACCACTTCTATAAGTGGGGGTAGTTCACTTTCTTTGTAGTTTCAGGTTCAGGCCAGGCATCTATTACAATGCCTATTATGGCGCCACTTTCAGACCTTGTTGGGGTAACAAGACAGGTTGCTGTTTTAGCCTTCCAGCTTGGAGATGGCTTGACAAACATTATAGTTCCAACATCAGCTTGTCTCATGGGCGTTTTAGGAGTTGCAAGAGTAGATTGGGGAAGATGGGCAAAATGGCAAATAAAGATGCAGCTATTCTTGTTTGCATTAGGCACTATATTTGTCCTTGTGGCACATTTTATAGGATTTAATTAATTTAAAGGGGCCTATGCCCCTTAATTTTACATCAAAAGAGGTGAGCATCTTGTTAAAACTTATAAAAGGAATCGAAGTTTATTCGCCTAAATATTTAGGAATAAAGGATGTTCTAATAGTGGGAGATAAGATAGGGAAAATAGACGATGAGGTTGACATTTTGGGAGTTGAAGTTGAAATTATAGATGGAAAAGGTAAAAGGCTTCTACCAGGTTTTATAGATAGCCATGTCCATATAACAGGTGGTGGAGGGGAAGGAGGTTTTAAAACAAGGACCCCTGAAATAGTTTTATCTGATGTTATAAAGGGTGGAATTACAACTATTGTAGGAACTTTAGGGACAGATGGGATAACAAGAAGCCTTGAAAACCTTTATGCAAAGGCAAAGTCTTTAGAGGAAGAAGGAATAACGACGTTTATTTATACCGGTTCGTATAGGGTGCCGCCTGTAACTTTTACAGGTAGCATAATGAAGGATTTAATACTTATAGATAAAGTTGTTGGTGTTGGAGAAATTGCACTGTCTGATCATAGATCTTCACAGCCAACAATTGAAGAAATAAAAAGATTAGTTGCCGACGCAAGGGTTTCGGGGATATTATCTGGAAAGGCTGGAGTTGTTAATATCCATATGGGTGATGGTGAAGAAGGCCTTGATATGCTGATGGAAATAGTAGACACCACTGAAATCCCTATAACTCAGTTTTATCCTACCCATGTAAATAGGAATCCTTATCTTTTTAGACAAGGAATTGAATTTGCAAAGATGGGTGGATTTATAGATTTTACAACAAGCTCTGATCCGGTATTTTATGAAGAAGGTGAAGTAAAAGCAAGTAAGGCTCTGAAAAAATGCATAGAAGATGATTTGGAGGATAACGTAACATTAACTTCAGATGGGCAGGGAAGCCTACCCAAATTCAATGAAAAGAGAGAGCTTGTGGGATTACAGGTTGGAAGAGTAACAACTTTATTTAAAGAGGTTAGGGATGCAGTTTTTGATGGGGTGCCTTTAGAAAAGGCTATAAAGGCAATTACGGTAAACCCTGCAAAGATTTTAAAGCTTAGCAGTAAAGGGTATATAAAGGAAGGTTATGATGCTGATATGGTTCTAATTGATGAAGAATATAATATCGATACTGTAATTGCAAAGGGCAGAATAATGATGAAGGACAAGAAGATCTTAACCTATGGAACTTTTGAATAAAGCCTGCAGAGGATCATTCCTTTGCAGGCTTTTGGCCAGAAATGTAATACATGCTATCATCATCAATTTTAATGCATATATTGAAATACTTTTGCATTAATTTTTCCGTTTCCTCAACAGGTGGTAAAAGGAGATGTTTAAAACTATCAATTGTTTTGTGAATTTGGTTTATTTTTTCTTTGCTCTCAGAGTGGGCTATGATTATTTTTCCTCCGGGGTTTAATAGGGATAGTATATGTTTAAAAAGTTTGTCTTTGTCTTCTATATGGGGATATACGGAATACAGAAATACATAATCATATCTATCCTCTGAAAACTCAAATATATCTTTTGCTATAAAATTAATTCTTATATCATTATATTTTTCCTTTGCCTTTTCTATCATTTTCTCCGAGATATCGATGGCGGTAATTTTATTTGGGTTTGTTTTAAGAAGATATTTAATTAAAATTCCAGTTCCGCTTCCTACATCTAATATGTTTGAATTGGGGATTACATTGGAAAGCTCGATTATTTTTCTTAGTTTTAACTCATCATGCTTTGAAATCTCATCCCATTTGTGGGCGATATTATCAAAAAACCTTTTAATATCCATATCAATTCATCCTTTTTTCGTAGATTGCTATTATAATTGGAATAAGAATTAACTGTATTATTATACCCCATAATCCTGTGACAAAGGAAGAGGTTAAAAAGGCACTTAGGACGAATTTTTTACCTGCTAAGTTTAAAAGGATGATGTTTGCAATAGCCAATATAAATCTTCCTGCAATCATTGCAGATACCAATGATACAAAAACATTGGCCTTTTTGTCCTTATATAAATATCCGGATATAAAACCATAGGTTGCAAGTTCAAAGGCCATTCCTAAGGCAACTGGAAAGAGTGGTGGCATTCCGGTGAGGACTGAATTTAATAGTGGACATATGAATCCTATCATAAGGCCATATTTAGAACCTAAAATAAATCCTGCCAGCAATACAGGGATATGCATAGGAAGAAAAACAGGTCCGGCTAATTTAAAAAGGTGAAAAACGTATGGGACTAAAAGACCTAGTGCAAGGAAAAAAGCCCCTCTAACTAAATTTTTTGTTTCCTTCAAAACAAAACCCTCCTTTATAATATAAAATAAAGCCCACGAAGGTTTAAACCCTTCGTGGGCTTGTTAGCTAAAATAGCAGATAATAGAAAACTTTACATAAAATACTTATGCTAGAATATCTTCGTGATATTCCAGCAATTATAGTATGCATTAAAAAAAGAAAGATGTCAATATTACAATTTCGTCAACATTACCGAGTGTATCTATATATGAAAATAGAAGATATAACGAAAAATAACGAGGAAAATAAATATAAATTTAATTTATGGCAGATTTTATTTATGTTCGACATGATACTGCATGATAATATATAACATGTCGTCGCGAGGGCGGCGAGAAAAAAGAAAAAAAGATATTGACAAAGAGTAAAAAGCGTGATAAGATAAGAAACGCTGATTGACCTTTGAAAACTGAACAGTGGCGAAGCGACCAGCAGTAATTTTAGAGGAAGCTAAGGATTTAAACATAAGAGTTTGATCCTGGCTCAGGACGAACGCTGGCGGCGTGCCTAACACATGCAAGTCGAGCGGAGATGCCAAGGAGCAATCCAAGGTGTCTTAGCGGCGGACGGGTGAGTAACACGTGGGTAACCTACCCC
>NZ_JAUONW010000014.1:0-77629 GCF_030546345.1 Caloramator sp. CAR-1 | reverse complement strand
TTCAGACCTTGTCATAATTGATGAAATTGGATATTTACCGATTTCACATGAAGAAGCAAATATGTTTTTTCAATTAATATCAAATCTACATGAACAAACGTCAATAATTATCACATCTAATAAAGGGTTTGAAGAGTGGAGTGAGCTTTTGCAGGATGTAGCATTAACCACAGCTATATTGGACAGGCTAACCTACCGATGTGAGATTTTTAATATGACAGGCAAAAGCTACAGGTTGGAAAACAGGAAGTCGCTATTTAATGATTAGATTTAATGATTAGATATAATGATTAGATGGAAAAATTTCGGGATAAAAAATTTCCGAAATTTCTCCAAAAGTACTTGCCGATTACAATCTCTTGTTGGCACATCTTTTGCATAAAGGAAAATTATTTTTTCTTCAATACCTGATATATTTCTTTTGTGTTTTGAGACGATTATAGTTTCAAGTTTTCCACACTTATCTCTTATAATGTTAAGCTCCATTTCGCCAAATTGAGTTTTAACTGTCTTTTGAGAATATCCATTTCTTGAATTGGTTGTTTCTTTATCTTTTTTCTCATACTTTTCATACCCAAGATTAATTGCAAGCTCAGCTTCAAGCATTTTAAAAGAGTTTCTTTAAAAAGTTCTTTTAGAGCGTTGTAAATGTCAGGCACAGTTTGAAGATTGTTTTCTTTAATAAATCCTCTTAGTTGTTCTTTTGTTAATAGTGACATTTAAAAACCTCCTTCTTGGTTTATATTTTAATTCTTACCAAGAAAGAGGTTTTTAATCTATTTACACAAAATTTTTTACAGTCTATAAAACAAACTCTGAATCTAGGTACATTAGGTATTCTTTAAAGTTTTCAATATTTTTTTGCCCTATTTCATTTTTTTCATTTTCAAATAATATCAAATATTTATCTAAAACTTTTTTTAAAATTTGTTTATCATATATTTTAACTAATTCAATTCCTATATTTCTTAATAAACTATTTAAAATAAATTGATACGTTAATGATTTTTCTATAAAAATTTCTAATAAACCAACATGATTAGGAAAACTTTTTAAAATATTTAAAATTTTTTCTATATACTCTTCACCTTCTTCAGTTAATTTAAATTCTTTTACATACATTTGAGGTAGTTTTTCATATGGTTCATTATACTTTTTATATAGAACGATTAATTTTTTGTAATCATGTGAAGACAAATAGCTAATAAATAAGTCATTTATTTGTATTATATACTTTTCTGCTAATTGTCTATCCTTATATTGATTTATAATCTCATAAGCTTTTAAATAATTTTCATAATTGATATTGTTATAAATATCTTTATACTCGTTTATTAACTCATTATATTTTTTATAATTCTCTAAATTTATTAATGATTTATATGTATTTGCAATTATATTTAATAATTCAAAGTAAATTAAATATGGTTTTTTAATGAATTTTAATAATAAACTTTTATAATATTTTGTAATAACAATCTCTTTTGAATTTATTAAAATATTCTTATAAATATTATAAAATCTTTCCACATTAGTTAAACTTATTATGCTTTTATTTTTGAAAATATAGTTTATAAATTTATTAATTGTTTTCCAATTCAACTTGCTTAAATGTAACTCTAACACAATTAAGCATAATTCAACTAAGTATTCTTTTGTTTCTTTAATCTGTATCAATTTATTTAATATATCTTCTATTATAATATTTTCATTTATTTTTGATACAAGTATTTTAAAATTAATTATGATTTTTTTTATTTGCTCATAACTTAGATTTTCATCTCTTTGAATAAGATAAAATAATATTTTCTGAAAATTTTCCCAAGTTATTTTATCTATATATATATCACATAATTTAAAGATAGCTTTTAATACTAATTCATTTTTTTCATCAATTTGAATTAAACTATTAATTAAAAGTTCTACTTCTTCATCTGTTTTAATATCTTCAATATTAAGCTCAATCAATTCAATTATTTCATCCTCTATTTGAAATGATGCATAATATTTTTCATTTATTAGATTTTTATATGCAAATATAAAGTATTTATTAAAAAAGATTCTCTCGTGAATAGAGATATCATTTATATATGTTTTAAGGATATTTTCAATTAAATATACATATGAAAGATAATATGTTGAATCACTAAACCGTTTTATCAATTGGACTACTTCTTTATTAAAATTTAACATCTTTTTATTTTTGAAAATTTCATTAATAACATATTTAATTATATTAAAAATCTTTATATCATAATTATTTTCTTTGCAATTTTTTTCTATAAACATTAGTAAATAAATCAAAGCATTAAAATTCTTATTATCATTCCTATACAAGTTAGCCAAAATTAATAGCATATTTATATATGTGTTTTCTTTTTCCGATAAATAATTTATTAAATTATATGTTTTCCCAATATTATATTCAGAAATATAATTATTTAACTTTCTATCTGAAATTATATTCTCTTCTACAAAATAATCAAAATATCTCTGTCGATAAAAATCTAAAAATATTCTTCTTTCTATAACAGAATTAAAATTACTTTTATTACTATCAAATAATAATTTTAATAATTCACCTAATCTATCATTTTTGGATTTAATATTTCCAATTAAGCTTTGAAATTTGTCTTCCATACTTTTTAATAAGTTATATTCTTCAGGATAAAAAAATCTTAGATATTCAACAGTTATAAAATCAGCTATATTTATTTCTCCTTCTAATAGTCTTATTTTAAAATAAATATCGCTTATAAATCTATTCATTATTCTTAAATCTTTAAAGTTTTCTATAAAATATTTATCAAAATAATCAGAAATCCTATCCAGCTCCATCTCTGTTATACTTTCTCCTGTTAATTCTTTTATCCTTTTTATAAAATACTTTCTATAATTATCTTTTTTCACGTCAATTATATTTATAGGAAAATGTATTAACTTTCTTAAAAACTCAGATCCTTCTTTTTTATCACTCAAAGCATATTTTTCAGCAATTATATTTGATATTCTAATTTCATCATAAGCAATAATACAAATAATATTTTTTAAATTACTTATGTTATTTATCAATTTTAAAAACAATTCCAATTCATTTTTATCTAGCCGATCAACATCATCAATGAAAATAATCACTTTTTTATTAATTATTACCAATTTTTCATTTATTTTGTTTATTAATACATCATAGCCTAATCTTTCACTCCAATCATTTTTAATCAATGAAGGTATCAAACTTATAAATGCACTCACCATCAAAATAATTGAATTATTAAATGAATTAATATTACCTAAAAATTCTATGACTGATTTAAAGCTACTTATTGTTTTGTCAGAAATAATACCTTCTAAAATTTGCAAATATATATATAAATAAAATTTTGATTTTGATGAGTTAAATATAAATTTAATTTTTTCAAATAAGTTCATATTTAACATTTCATCATCTTTAAATACTATATTTTTTAATTCATTAAAAAAATTACTGATTATAGCTACTTCATCTTTATAATTCCATGGATTAAACTCAAAAAAATAAATTTTTTCGTTTTGTTTAATTAATTCACATTTTATTAAATTCATTAAACTAGTTTTTCCAGTTCCCCATCTTCCATTTATTCCAAAAATAAAGCAATTATCAGATTTTTGCTTTGCATCAATTATCATATCTGCAATTTCTTTGCTGAATCTATTCATTCCTAACACATCTTCTTCTTTTGAAATAATTGGTAAATCATATGTATAATTAGTTCTCAACTCTTCATCCCCCCTCGTATAATATGTTACAAAACCTTAAGATTAAAAAAACTTAATGTTTTGCAATTATTTATTTGAAGAATATCCCCCAATTTTTATCAAATTATTTCTTATCAATCAAAATCATTAAAGAAAGGGATATCATTGCAAACTAATCAAATAGTCTCGTAGATTTGTATTCTGATTTAGATTCTTTAATCGTTAAAGATAATGCTCTTCTTTTTAACTCTTTAAAAATTATATCGATTTTTCTAAATTAGTTACTCAATCATTTTATAAGCATTACCATAAATCTACTGGTCATCCCCGTGAATATAAACTTTCCTCTATGATTGCTGCTTTTATCCTAAAAAATACTGGCTGTCCTCGATACTTCTTTATTGATTAATTTACTTAATCTTTCTCCTGAACTCAGAAGATTTTGCGGCTTTTCTTCCATCCCAAATACTTCTCAGTTTTCTCACTTTAAGCCTACTTTCCTTGTTGATTAACAAAACTTTTTCTACTATTTAGTTGATTTAACTAAACCTATTTGTCATAAAATCAATTCTAAACTCGCTAATATGCTTCTTGCTAGTACTACCAGTATTGAAACTTGTGTTAAGAAAAATAATTATAAGTTTTATTCTGCTAACTCGACATATTAAACTCTATTATATGAAGGGCTATTTTTTATTATTCTCTTTAATTTACCTTAGATACTAAAGTTGTTAGTGTTATACGTAACATTGGTTTCTACAATTTTAACATAGATAATTCTCATAACCCTAAAAAGTCTAAAGATAAATATAACTTTAAAACTTTAATCCCTCTTCCTAAAATTTTTTCTAATTATCCTAATTTCTCCTACAAATTTTTATCTGCTATGGCACTTTTGATTCTTATGATAATTGCAAATTCCTTCGCAACTATTGTAACATAATTCCCATCATATTCATTAATCCTAAAAATTTTTCTAAAAAACTTCTTCAGTCTTCTATTAATGAAAATAGAATTCTTCTTGCCTTAAAGATTCTAACCTCCCTATGAAATTTGATGGTATTAGCCGTGCCAAGCATCTTGTCCATTTAAAATGGGTTTTCCCTAGAACCAAAAAAGTTAAAATCAATGTAAAATATATCGAAAAACTTTTTGTAGTTCACCTTGCACTAATACCAAATGCAAAATAATTCCTATGTTTATCCATATAATAAAATAACTACAAATATAATTCAATATTTACCAAAAATTAAAAACTATGAAAAGAGTTATACATACAATATTAGAGCTATCATAAAAGAACCATTCTATCTTCAAATATGCTATATCGCTAAATTACAACAAAATCAATAATATTAACTCTTTTAAAGAAAAATTTTACATGTTGGTATTAATCAATTTTTAGTTTTAATTCTTGTAGACATATTTGACAAAAGCATTAAAACCCTTCTATTAGACTTTTATTAGCTCACTTAGATAAAATTTTAATAATATATCAAGTTTATTCTTAAGTAATCTTTTTACATTTTAAAAGATTTAATTTCTAACCATTCGTTGAGTTTTATTTATTAATTTATTGTTTTCTAAATGTATTTTTTCTTGTTTACCTTTTTATTGTGTCATATCTAATTAGTTATGCAATTCATTAACTCTATTTAAAATAAAATTCATCCTAATTTTAACATACAAAAAATTATAATTAAATACATTTTTAATATCAATATTTGACAATAATATACAATTTATAACATTATATTAATTTTCATTATTTTTTTCATCTATTTAAAATTGATAATAACTAAATTAAATCAACTGCCTGTTATATTTTCCAACCAATTACAATATAATTCTGCAGAATTAAACCATATCAAAATTATATTTGTATATTAAAATATTTTATATTTTAAAATAATGCAAAATATATAATTTAGTATCAAACTATATTGCTGCACAACTATATGATTTTTACTGCTGCTAATGTATTTCTCATATATTCTCTTGTAAATAACCGCTTATAACTTAAAAAGTCACTAATATCCAAATTTACAATAATAAATTATACTTCCACAAATATTTTATGTATACTACTCAACATTATTACATAGTCATATTCAAAGTTTTCTTAGTTTACCTTAAATTATCTATTTGCTAAAAAAGTCAATACTTTAAGCTAAAAAGCATTTCTCTCCTCAAAGTTCAAAATAATTTTAATCATAATCAATAGATTTAGACTTAAAATTTTATAAAATCACTTTTATTTTTTAAAAATAGTTTTTATAGCAAATCAATGGGTTTGACAAGAAAACTTTAATATTGCTCAGACAAAATATACTTTATAATTATTAAATGCCAACTTTGTTAATATCAAATTACCTCATAAACTACTTACAAAGAATCACATAATAAATTATGTGCAATAAAAATTTTAAAATCTAATTTTCTATTCTTAGAAATAAGTTTATTAAAAAAATTAATACTTTAAAAAAATTATAACTAAAATTATTCTTTTCTACTGCATAATTTTTTAAAGATACTAATAAGCTTAAAATCAATAACATACAACTCCTAATGTATTAATAATAGCTGACACATGAATAATTTATTCACATAACTATTGAAAATAATTCAAATAAAAGGAGTAGATGAATTAACCTACTCCCTAATGATTCTAATCTATCTTTTAATCCTTTCAAAAACCGTTAATAGCATTAATCCTAAAATTCCCGCAGTAACAAATTCACCAAATCCAATTGTCCCAACGGTAACCCAATAGGGGCTAATGCCCTTTATTTTCACTTCCTCTCCAATAAATTGTTGAACCCATATTGCAACTATAAAGGCATTTAAGAAGATAGGTGGCAGCACGGCAAGATATTTATTAGGCATTTTTGAAGTTAAATATGCTGCAAGTAACGTTGTTAAACTTCCAAAAACAATGTCCACCCATCCTAACCCACCGAAATAATTAGCAAAAATGCATCCGACAAAAAGTCCAGGAATAGCTGCAGGTTCAACAAAAGGTAATACAGTCAGGGCTTCTGAAATTCTAAATTGAACAGGACCATAGGATATCGGCATCAAAAATATCGTAAGCACAGCATAAACTGCAGCTATTATCCCTGCCTTCGTTAAATATTGAATTCTTCCCCTATCCATGACAACCTCCATATTATAAGTTTGGATTTAAATCAATTCCAATTGTATCAGTAATTATCTTAAAAATATCCTGCCATAAGGTTAAAAATCTCATTTCAGCTTCTAAAAATTCTTTGACCTCTGGATTTAAACTAATAATATTAGATAAACTTTCAAAGGTCTTCATCTGCTCTTCGCTAGGTTGTTTACCTTGAAGCTGAATAGAGTAAATTTCAAATTGCATTTTTCTTAGGTCTTCCACCATTTTTTTGTATTTTTCATTTGAGTTGATCTTGTCAAGGGCTTTTTTGTAGTTTACAACTTCAGGCGTATCTTTAAGTTCCCTTGCAAATTCGTGAACTTTGTCATAAATATACAAAGAAACCACCCCCTAAAGTAAAATTTATATTTCCATAATTATAGGTAATATCATTGGTTTTCTCTTAGTCTTTTCATATAGAAAATCCCTTAAAATATCTCTTATATTTGATTTTATTGTAGCCCATTCAGTAATTTGATTGCTTAGACATTCATCTATTGCTTTTTTTACTAGTTTTTTTGCCTCTTCAATAAGGTCCTCCGACTCTCTTACATAAACAAATCCCCTTGATATAATATCCGGTCCTGCTAAAATTTTTCCATTTGATCTGTCGATGGTAACAACAACAGTTAAAATTCCATCTTGAGATAAATGCTTTCTATCCCTTAAAACTATGTTTCCAACATCTCCAACTCCAAGGCCATCAACAAGAACCTGGCCTGCTGGGATATTACCATTTAATTTTGCTCCATCTTTAGTAATTTCAAGAACCTGCCCTATCTCAGCAATAAATATATTTGATCTATCCATTCCTAGTTTTTCTGCTAAAAATGCATGCTGTTTTAAGTGCCTAAATTCACCATGAACAGGCATAAAATATTTGGGCCTTGTAAGGGTATGGATAAGTTTCAATTCCTCTTGGCAAGCATGGCCAGAAACATGAACATCAGCAAGGGATTGATAATAAACATTAGCTCCCTTTTTAAATAATTGATTTATCACTCTTGAAATTAATTTTTCATTACCAGGAATAGGAGTTGCTGAAATAATAACAAGGTCTCCCTCTTTTATTTCAACCTTCTTGTGCTCAGAAGTCGACATCCTTGCAAGGGCCGACATTGGTTCCCCTTGACTTCCCGTTGTTAAAATTACTATTTGTTTATCGTTATATCTGTTTATATCATCAATGCTAATTAAAAGCCCCTCTGGTATGTCAAGATAACCAAGGGCATAGGCCACCTCAACGATATTTTCTACGCTTCTTCCCGATACCGCAAGCTTTCTATTGAATTTATAAGCAGAATTTATTATCTGTTGAATTCTATGAACATTTGATGCAAAGGTTGCAACTATAATCCTGCCCGTAGCCTCTTGGAATATGTTATCAAAGGTCTCTCCAACAACCCTTTCAGACATCGTATAACCTGGTCGTTCAACATTTGTGCTATCAGCAAGTAGTAAAAGAACTCCCTTTTTTCCCAGTTCAGCAAATCTTGCAAGATCCATAGTTGCCCCATCAATTGGTGTATAATCTATTTTAAAATCTCCAGTATGAACTATTGTCCCAAGGTTTGTATGGATGGCCAATGAGCATGAATCTGCAATGCTGTGGCAGTTTCTTATAAATTCTACCTTCATAGTATCAAGCTCCACAATATCCCCTGCGGTCACAACCCTCAAATCAGATGTGGTTAAAAGCCCATGATCCTTAAGCCTTGTTTCAACAATTCCAAGGGTTAATCTTGTTCCATATACAGGAACGTTTAACTGCTTTAAAATATAAGGAAGTCCACCAATGTGGTCCTCATGACCATGGGTTAAAAATATACCCTTAACTTTGTCTTTATTTTTAATTAAATACGAAACATCAGGAATAACAACATCTATTCCGAACATTTCTTCTTCTGGAAACATAAGACCACAATCTATAACAATTATCTCATTTTTATATTCAATCATGGTCATATTTTTCCCTATTTCATTAACTCCGCCCAATGGAACAATCTTTAGTTTATCTTTTTTTGTCAAGCAAATTCCCTCCTTTGTATCCGACATAACTTCTATATGTATTTTACCACAAAATCCAAAATATATATAATCATTATGTTAAAAAATAAAGCATGAAAAGCTGTCAAGCAGCTTTCATGCATTTTACTTGCACCTTTTACAATAACCGTAAAACTTAACATCATGGTTTTCTATTGAGAAATCATATTTCTTTGATATCCTATCCTCCAAAACCTCTAATAAGTCATCCTCCACCTCTTCAATTGCGCCGCACTTTAAACAAATTAAGTGGTGATGTTGATGATCCTCTGTGTTATGGACCAATTCATATCGACTAACACCATCATCAAAATTCATTTTATACAGAATACCCATTTTTTCAAGAAGCTGAACAGTTCTATATACAGTTGCTAAACCTATTTCTGGGCATTCCATTTTTACTTGATCATAAATTTCCTCTGGCGATAAGTGTTTTCCTTCATTATCAATTATGACATTTAAAATTGCTCTTCTTTGTGGCGTTAATTTATAACCTCTTTCCTTTAAATCTTGTTTTAGTTTTTCTGTTTCTTCCTTTGTCATCATTATAATAACACCCCAATGAAAAATTTTCATTAGTTAAATTTTACATTGGTTATTCTTTATTGTCAATAGAATCTCAATTGAAAAAAGTTATTTTTTATCCTTTTTAGCCAAACTGCACTTGGAACAATTGCCGCTACAGTTAAAGCAAGAAATTAATTTTGTCCTACACCTTGGGCAAATGACAGAATCTTTAACAACATATCCACAGGTTGAACATTTTATTTCCATAACATCACCTTCATATTAAAATAAGTGCTAATATTCCACCAACTAAAAATGCCATGATAAAGCTTCCTATCCAAATTGATAATGCCTCCTGTTTACTCCTTTCCTTAAACATTACTATTATAGAAGCAATGCATGGAACAAAAAGAGTAATAGTAACAAGTGAAACCACCGTCTGTTCAGGAGTTAAAACTAAATCCGTAAGGCCTGCAGCACCAAAATCTCTTCTTATTATACCCATTATAAATGCGTTAGCAGCTTCCTTGGGAAGTTTTAAAATATTAACTGTAAATGGTGCAAAGAAGTTTTGAATATAGAGTAATAAATTTGTTTCATTTAAAAGCGTTATAATTAATGCACCAAGAGCAAATAACGGAGTTGCTTCCTTTAAAAACATCCAAGTTTTAGTCCACGTCTTTTTAAGCACATTGGAAAGTCTTGGCATTCTTACTGGTGGCAAGTCTATAAACAAATGGGATGATTCTCCAGGCAACAATTTGTTTAAAATCGTTCCTGTTAGTGCAAATACTATAAATATAGTGGTCAAGTATATTAATAGATATTTCGCTCCAAGTGGTGCTATCATCCCAGCAATAACACCAAGCTGTGCAGAGCATGGAATAGTAAGCCCTAATAGTGCTGTTGCAATAATTTTTTCCCTTCTTGTTCCTAAAAGCCTTGTTGTGATCGTTGCCATTGTTATGCATCCAAAACCAAGTATTATAGGTATTATTGCCCTTCCATTTAAACCAAAGAAGGATAATACTTTATCAGTTAAAGCTGCAATTCTTGGAAGATAACCCGAATCCTCAAGCAATGACATAAAGAAATAAAAAGCCACAACAAGGGGCATTAAAAGACCTAATACATAGGTTGGAGTTAAAGTAAATAATCCAAATTCCCCTGCAAAGGCTCTAAATAATACGCTATTTTCCCCAAATAAGTTAGAAAATATATTTTTTATAAATGGTTCATAGTAGCCCTGCATTATAGTCTCTTCCGTTATCCCAACTATAGTTCCAGCAACAAACACTCCTATAACTTTATATATAACATATAAAACCGCAATTAAGAGAGGAATGCCTGTAATTGGGTTTAACATAAAGTATCCTATTTTTTGTCTTATCGTGCTTCTATCATAATCTTTTAGGACTACCTTTGAAACAATATCATCAACCCTCTGTCTTCTTAACCTATAAATTTCCTCTCTAAGATTTAGAGGTTCTAAATTATAGTTATTCAGCATCTCCTCATCATCTTCTAAAACCATCAAAGCTTCACTTTGCAATTGAACCTTATCCTTTATTCCTTCTATATATTCTAAAATCTTTGGATGTGTCCTTCCTACCTTAGCATCATAAATTCTTTTCTTAACTTCATCTATTCCCTTGCCTTGAATAGCAACAGTTGGAATTACCGGAACACCTAAAATTTCACTTAATTTATCTACATCAATCTTGATCCCATTTCTTTCCACATCATCCATCATATTAAGAGCAACTATTAATGGTTTTCCCATATCGATAAGTTGTAAAGTTAAGAATAAGTCCCTATCTAAATGAAGTGCATCAACTACATTTAAAATAATATCGCCATATATAATAACATCTTTTGCAACTCTCTCTTCATCATTAAAAGACGAGACACCATATACACCTGGTGTATCCATAACAACGTCTTTACCAAATTTTCCATGGGAGATATCAACTGTCGTTCCCGGAAAGTTTGAGACATCTACATACATCCCTGTTAATGCATTAAAAAACACAGACTTTCCAACATTTGGATTTCCTGCAAGGACTATTTTTTTAGCTCCCTTAGGTATTTCAATCTTTAATCCTTCACAGCAGTTCATACATGTCCTCCTTTAAGTTAATTTAGAACATCGATTTGAATTTTTTTTGCAAGTTCCCTTCCCACAGCTATCTCCTGCAATCTGTTTCCAATTATAATGGGCCCAAAGGGTATTTTAGCCGAACACTTTACATTAGCACCTTCATATAGCCCTAATCTTATGGCTTGAACTCTTATGTTATCATCAAGTATATTTTTAATAATTATTTTCTGACCAACCCTTGCCTTATCCAAAGTCATAAGGCCACCTCCATATTTTTGTAAATGATTTTTATTCTCACTATTATTATACAACGGGTGATAATGATTGTCAATATTACAATATTTTTTAAAATATTAATTTCATAATCCTACAAACGTTTATTTTTAATCATCTATAAGCCCTCTTGAATTCTTCAGCGGACTTAAAAATACTTTAGTAACGGTCTGATTTATTTTTATGATTTAAACAAAATAAAGGTGAGCAAACCTATTATCTGCCCACCTGAATTTGAACATAGAACCAAATTAAAAAGGTAGGTAAATACCTACCTTAATTAGAATTCATCTTCTTCGTCATCTTCGAATTCTTCAAAATCTTCCTCTTCCAACCATTCTTCATAAGCCTTTGCAACTTTATCGAACTCTTCATCATCCTCTATAGCTGCTAAAGTTCCTTCTCCATTTTCATCCTCATCATATCTTAAAACAACAGCTTCATCATCTTCTGAATCTAGAGGATAAAGGACATAGTATAGTTTATCATCAACTTCTAAAGATGTGATAATCTCGAACTCTGTTTCAACGCCGTTTTCATCAGTTAAAACAACTATGTTTTCATGTTCATGATCGTGATGATGTTCATGTGACATAATTAACACCTCGTTTCATTTAGTATATTGTTATTTTAAGATTAAATGAAATTTTTGTCAACTATAATTTTCTATTTCTATCTAGATATGTCTGAAGAATAAAGGTTGCAGCAAGAGCATCAATAACTCCCTTTCTTTTTTTTCTTGAAAGATCTGCATCAATAAGAACCTTTTCTGCGGCCATGGTGGTAAGCCTTTCATCCTCATATATCAATTCAATATTTATTTTTTCCAAAAGCTTTTCACAAAAATTCATAACTTTTTGTCCTGATTCGCCTAACGTTCCATTCATGTTCTTTGGAAGACCCACCACCACCTTTTCTACTTGAAATTCATTGATTATTTTTATTATTTCCTCCACATCGTTTTTAATACTTTTTCTTTCTAATGTTTTTAAACTTTGGGCAGTCCATCCTAATGGATCGCTTAGGGCAATTCCTATCCTTTTTTCTCCAATATCAAGTCCTAAGATTCTCACTCTTTTTCCTCCTTAAATTATTTTTAAACAAAAGTTCTTACAATATGCAGAACAATAACCACAAAGAAGGCATTTTTCTCTGTCACAAAATAGTTTGCCCCCTTTAACATAAAGGGCATCATTAGGGCAATTTTCAACACAATTTCCACATGCCTCACACCATTCTTCTATATGCAATCTTCTTCTTTTATTTTTTAATTTTTCCTTTAAATCTTCATCAACTTTTTTCCCTTCAAACCTTTGAACATTAGCATAGACCTCTTCAATGCTTTGCATTCCAACTGCAATAGAATGGACATATGGAAAGTTTAAAACAAAATTAAAAGCCTCGTCCACATTCTTTATTAGATTACCTCCACCAAGAGGTTTCATTGCAATTATTCCCTTTCCACTATTATAAGCCTTTTTTATGGCGGCAATCATATCTTCAATAGTTCCATCGATTATTCCAAGACCTTTTTTGTTGAAAATAGGATGAACTATATCAACTTCTTCCATTTCTGATATTGCCTCCACAACCTCTACAGCATGGGTAGATACTCCAATAGCTTTAATAACGCCAGACTTTTTAGCATCTACTAAACATCTTAAGGCATCCTTGTGCCCCTTTAAAGTTAACCTACTTTCCTGTTCATGAAGCATAAATATCCCAAGGGATTTAACACCCATTTCCTTTAATGCCTCATTAATGCTGTCCTTCATTCCATCATAGGTGTAATCATAGGATTTGCTTGAAATAATAATTTTATCTCTATCATCAAACATTTCAAGAGCCCTTTTTATATAAGAATATGTTTTATAAAGTTTTGCAGTATCTATAATATTTACGCCAAGCTCAAAGGCCTTTAATATAATTTTTGCACCCTCTTCAATGGGTAAATTTGCCTGCAAAGGACCTATAGTCAAACTTCCAAAGCATAACTTAGATGCATTAATATCGGTATTTCCAAGTTTTATATATTCCATATAATGCCCCCTTAAAAGCAAAAATTTAGCATGCAAGACATCTTGCATGCATTACCTTTCAAGATATGCCCTTAAAAGCTCCTCCAAAAGCTCATCCCTTTCGATTTTCCTAATTAAAGACCTTGCATTCTTAAAACTTGTAATATAAGTTGGATCACCAGATAGTATATATCCTACAAGCTGATTTATTGGATTATAACCCTTTTCCTTTAAAGCGGCATAAACTTCAGTTAAAACCTCTTGAACTTTTGTATTTCCCTCAAGATTAAATTTAAACTGCATAGTGCCTTCCTTATTCTCAGCCATCCAAACCACACCCTTCTTATGTGACTGTGAAAAGATACTTATATAAATATTTTCCAATGTTTATTATAATTATACCAAATAAGGATAATAAATCAATCATAATATAGAAAGTTTATAATTTTTTTAACTCCTCCAAAATAAGTGGAATAAAATTTTTCTTTGCAGCTTCTACAGTATTTCCTCCAAAAAAGTTTGTTCCAGGGCAAGATTTTGTGGTCCCCTTTCCGTTTAATCTTTTTCCAGTTTCTAGATCAAACCAGTGGTGATATACTATCGTATCGGTGCTTGGTGTTAACTTGTATTTTTTGCATAGCAGAGCATTTACAAATATAATGCTCTTTTTTTGTTCTTCCGTCATCTTATCCCCGCCTATATCAAAATTTCCGACGCTTTCTATACAAATTCCATTTTCATTTGCCCCCTTTATGCAGGCAGGCGGAATATCAAGAGGCCTACAGATTGCAATCAAACCGTCTGGAAATATTGTAATGTTTTGCCCTATCTCATTAAATCCCCTTGAAAGGTGGCTTCTTTCCATCCCCTCTAAAAGTCTGAAATGATTATTTTTAAATTCCTTATAGCTTGGAATATAGGTATGGTGATTTTGAATTAACTTAATTATCCTTTTTACTTTAAGTTTTAAGATATATTCTTTAAACTCCTCTCTATTCATAAGAATAAATTTCCCCTGCTGTTTCATTATCTCATCCCCTTTTAATTCTTCTTATCTTATTTTATGAATAATGATGTCATTTGGAGACGAAAATAATTAAACCAAAATCCAATTTATAATATATAGTATCTTAAAGAACAATTTTCATACATTGTGAATATTATGGAATATAATACTATATTATGGAAGAAGATATTAAATGGATTTTAATCTTTATATTCCGATATATATTAATAAAAATCTGATCTTAGACTATATTCTGTCCTCATTAATGGTTATATTGACAGCCGTGAAGAAATTCTCTTATCAACTTCCCTTTTACTCAAGCTGTCCCAATTGCCATGTATATCTAATGCCTATAGCAATTTACAAAATAATAAAGGGTAGGATTTTAAGCATCCCACCCCATCAATTATCTTTGTGCTTCATATTGTCTTAGAAGCTTTATGAATAATTCAGGAACCTTTGCCATGTTTTCTGGTGATTCTACGAATGAAATTCTAAATTGTGTAGTTCCTGGATTATATTCACCTTCTTCAACATTGTAGAATCCCTTCATAGGTGCTACTAATAAAGTTGTTTCAACTCCATCTATTATAGCTGAACCTTTTTCTGCACAATAGAGGACAAAATCTATTGAATCAAATCCTGGCTTTACAACATTTCTAACGTCAATTACCAAATATATTGAAGCATCTGGACTGGAAATAATTAAATTAGGCTCTAGCTTTTTGAATCCATTGTATACGTTTATAATTTGTTCCTTGTAATAATCTCTAATGCTCTTGCACCAACCTAATATTTGTTTCTTAGATTCATGGGCAAGTGCTCCAAATATATATTGTCCTATTACGTTAGCACATAGGTTTGCAGTATATTCTGCTACAGCACGATTATGGAATTCATAATTATCAGTAATTATTGCTCCGATTCTTAAGCCGCATGCATTCCATACCTTTGATGCAGTTTCTATGCTTATTCTTCTTCCTTCTATTCCAGGAACCTCTGCATCAGTTACTCCCCATATGCTTACCAATTTAGTATCTTCTGTATAGTAAAGTTCACGATATGCTTCGTCGCTAATCATCCACATGTTATATTTTACACATAATTTAGCTAACTCAATAAGGGTTTCATAATCATAAAGTTGCCCTGTAGGATTATCATATGGTATAACAAGAAGTGCTCCTGGGTTATGTTCCTTAATCATTTCTTCAATTTTGTTTATTTCTGGTAGACTAAATTTTCCATTTTCATCCAAACTACGTTTTACTGTAACGATTTTTCTTCCTATTCTTTCTGCAAAGGAAATATAATTAGTATAAGCTGGGTCAATCATAAGTAGCGGTCTTTCATCTGAACCTGCTGGGCCGCATACGCCTAATAAAACAATTTCCATCGCAGCAGAGCCACCATCAGTTATCTGAACATAAAGCTTGCTTGTATCAAATCCTTCTGCCTCAAGTATATTTTTAAAGGCATCCTGAGTTTCTTTAAAACCGACAGTAGTTGAATATCTTATAACACCCTTTGCAAATGGGCTTTCAGGTGCATCAAGTGAAAACATTCTTTTCATCATCGCTGGGTTTGTTGGTAGAGAAACATTACCAATACCAACGTTAATAACAGCTTGAGGTTTAACTTTTCTTTCTTCATATTTCATCTGTGCTAATCTAACATCTGACGGCGTTCTTGATTCAAAATGAGCAGATAAAACCGGTTTACTCATTTTAAAAGCTCCCTTCTATAAATATTTTTAATTATTCAGATTTTTATCCCAATTATTATTTTAACACTATTTTTTACTCATTTCTACTAAAAAACTTAAACTATCATTAAACAAAGCACATAATTTTTCTTTTCTTTGTCAAAAATTAAGAGGCTGCAAATGCAGCCCCTTTACTATTTAACCATATCCTCCACCAATTTATAAACAGCATCCAATGCTTCATTAACCTTTGATTTATCCTTTCCACCAGCTTGAGCCATGTCCGGTCTTCCTCCACCGCCGCCACCTGCTACTTTTGCTACTTCTCTTATTATATTTCCTGCATGAACTCCCTTTGATACTGCATCCTTTGTTGCCATAGCAACAAAGCTCACCTTGTCATCCTTTGTTGATGCAAGAACAACAAGACAAGTCTCAAGCCTTTCCTTTAATTTATCTCCCAGTTCCCTTAAAGCATCTACATCTAAATCAAAGCTTGCAGTTATTACCTTTACCCCTTTAACATCCTTGGCATCATTTACAAGATTAATTGCAGCATCCTTTGCAATTTTTGATTTTAAAGCTTCTATCTCCCTTTCCTTTTCCTTAAGATCTTGAAGGAGTATTTCCGTTCTTCTTGGAACATCCTTTACATTGCTCTTTAGTGTAAGGGCAACATCCCTTAACATATTTTCAAGGGATTCAATATATTTTAGTGCACCCTTTCCTGTTACAGCTTCAATTCTTCTGACTCCAGCTGCAACTCCTCCCTCAGAAATAATCTTAAATAATCCGATTATAGCTGTATTTGAAACATGAGTTCCTCCACAAAGTTCCATGCTGTATTCACCAGCTTTAACAACCCTTACAATATCGGCATACTTTTCATCAAACAGAGCTGTTGCTCCCATCCTTCTTGCTTCATCTATTGTAGTTTCAATAGTTTCAACCTCAAGGGATTCCATTATTTTATCATTAACTATATTTTCTATTCTTCTCAAGTCTTCAGATGAAATAGCTTCAAAGTGGGTAAAGTCAAACCTTAATCTATCTGGTGCCACTAATGAACCTGCCTGATTTACGTGACTGCCAAGAACATCCTTAAGGGCTTTATGGAGTAGATGGGTTGCTGTGTGGTTTCTTGCAATATCCATCCTTCTTGCCTTGTCAACAATAGCAGTAACTTCACTGCCCTTTTTAATCTTACCTTCTATAACCTTGCCTTTGTGGACTACTTTATTGTTTGCCGTTTTCCTTGTATCTTCAATCTCTACTTTAAATCCTTCGCCTTCTATTATTCCCGTGTCTCCAACCTGTCCTCCCATTTCTGCATAGAAGGATGTTTTATCAAGGATTATCTCCACATTTTCTCCCTTTTCAGCATAATCAACTATATTACCATCTTTAAGTAAAACCAAAACCTTACCCCTTGATATAGTGTTATTATATCCTTCAAATACAGTATTAATTTCAGCAGGTAAAGTCATATAAACATCTATATCTGTTCCCATATAATTTGTCTCTTCCCTTGCAGCTCTTGCTCTTTCCTTTTGAGCCTCCATTTCCCTATTAAAGCCCTCAAGGTCTATATCCATTCCGCTCTCCTGTAAAATTTCAAGGGTAAGCTCTATAGGAAATCCGTAGGTATCATAAAGTTTAAAGGCCTTTTCACCATCCAAAATATTTTTATTTTCCTTCTTAAGTTCATCGATATATTCTTCTAATATATTCATTCCTTGATCTATCGTTTCATCAAATCTTTCCTCTTCAACCTTTAAAACCTTCTTTATGTATTCCTTCTTCTCTTCAAGTTCTGGATATGCATCCTTTGAGTTTTGGATAACGACATCGCTTATTTCCCAAAGAAAGGCCCCTTCAATTCCAAGAAGTTTTCCATGTCTTGCTGCTCTTCTTAAAAGCCTTCTTAATACATATCCTCTTCCTTCATTTGATGGCAATACTCCATCAGAAACCATAAATACAACGCTTCTTATATGGTCGGTAATAACCCTTACGGAAACATCCTTCTTATCGTCGCTGCCGTATTTATAATTTGCAACTTCGCAAACTTTATTTAAAATATTTTTCATGGTGTCTATTTCAAATATGCTATCTACACCCTGCATTATAGTTGCTATTCTTTCAAGGCCCATTCCTGTATCTATATTTGGATTTTTTAGTCTATGATAATTTCCTTCTTCATCCTTGTCAAATTGGGTGAATACAAGATTCCAGAATTCAACAAATCTATCACAGTCACATCCTACTCCGCAGGTTGGCTTACCGCAACCCTTATCTTCTCCTCTGTCAAAGTAAATTTCTGAACATGGGCCGCAAGGACCAACTCCAATTTCCCAAAAGTTATCCTCCTTGCCCATTCTTACAATTCTTTCTGCTGGTATTCCAACCTTCTTGTTCCATATTTCAAAGGCTTCATCATCATCCTGATATATAGTAATCCATAATCTTTCCTTTGGTAGTTTCAAAACCTCAGTTACAAATTCCCATGCCCATGGTATAACTTCTTCTTTAAAATAATCGCCAAAGGAAAAATTACCTAGCATTTCAAAAAAAGTGGCATGCCTTGCAGTTTTACCTACCCTTTCAATATCACCTGTTCTTATGCATTTTTGACAAGTAGTTATTCTCCTATTTGGTGGAACCTCCTGTCCTGTAAAATATGGTTTTAATGGTGCCATACCTGCATTGATAAGCAAAAGACTCTTGTCATTCTTTGGAATCAATGAAAAGCTTGGAAGCCTAAGATGGCCTTTACCCTCAAAGAAGGATAAATACTTTTCCCTTATCTCATTAACTCCCATATAATTCATAATATCACCTCCTAAAAAACTATAGCAAAAAACCTTCGTCCCTAAAGGGACGAAGGTTAACTTCGCGGTACCACCCTAATTACCGAAATGGTCACTCATTTGGATAACGGCAAAGCCGTCTCTGCCTACTTAAGTTCGGCAGGAAGCTCCGAGACTGCTTCCACATCCCCTTGTAAAGGCTTGCACCAACCGCCTTCTCTCTAAAATCAAAAAGGATGTGTACTCCTTCCCTTCACAGCCTTTATAATATTACTAATTAACATTATATAGAAAATACCGAAAAAATCAAGCATTTCAGTAAAGCTTATTTACTATATAATTGTATGTAACCTTAATTATCGCAAACACAGGCACTGACAAAATAAGTCCCCAAGCCCCATAGAATTTGCCTCCCAATATTAAAGCTATAATAACAAATATTGGATGAATCCCCATTGTATTTTCTAATATTTTAGGTGCTATAATTCCACTTTCCAATTCTTGGATTATAAAAAAGGAAAGAGCTACTAATACTGCCTTTGAGGTCGAATCAGAAAGAGCAGATAAAAAGGCAGGAATAAACCCAAGAACTGGACCAAAATAAGGAATAATATTAAAAAAACCATTAACTACTGATATCAAAAATGCATATCTTACTTTTAAGATTATCAGCACGATCATTGTAAAAATAGTAATAATAATTGATAATATAATCTGGCCTTTGATAAAATTCCCAACTATTTTCTCATAGCTTCTAAAAAGCTCAATAACCTTTTCCCTTCCTTTATAGGGAATCAATGATTTAAGACTTCTTTTAAAATATTCTGTATCAACAAGAAAATAATAAACGAAAACAGGTATTAATATATAAGTAGGAAGTGAGGATATAAATTTTAAAATATTATCAAATAAATTTCTCATTTCATTAAAAACTCTGTCCTGAATCTTTAAAATAGTGTCATCTAAAATCGATCTTAAATATATTGGGACTTTAATTTTATCTATTATGCCGAAAAGTCTTTTAATCTCATTTGAAATGTCATCTGCATTGTTAATTAACTCTATAAGTTCCTTTGTTATAATCGGAAAAAGATAATAAATTATGATAATGATTAGAAATATAAATAAAGTCAATGTTATAAAGACGGATACTTTATAATTTTTAATCCTTTTATCGATGTTTTTAACGACTGGATGTAGTATATAAGCAATAAAAATCGAAACAAGCAATGCTCTTAAATAATTTATAATTATATATAAAAATATAAAAATAAAGAGCAAATATAAACTAATCAAAAAGCATTTAATCACTCTATTCATAATACCCCTCATACAATTGAAATTTCGTTAATTATTTCAAGAGAAGTATTCTTTACAATTGTTTCCTCACTATCTAAAATATCTTCATTATCCAGCAACACTACTCTTCTTCCATTAACTAGGTCATCAAATATTCCAAGGGAAATAACAAGGGCCCTAATCCTTCCTGTTTTTTCATCAAAGATAACATCAGCAAGGGAACCATACTCCTTTGAATTATCAGTTCTTACGTTAGCCCCTAAAATTCTAGTTAACAAATATTTTTGAAGGCATTTATTTTTAATATTGTTTACCTTATAACACTTATTGTTTAAAACTATGTTATCCTCTTCAAAGATAACATCATTAATTCTAACATAATAAAAACCTTTTTCATTAGTAGGATTAATAACGTATAAAGCAATTTTTTTATTTTTGCAATCAACAATTATATCCTCTAAAAAACCAATTTTTCTATTACTGAAAAAAACTTCCCTTCCCTTAACATCCAGAAATCTCAACATACAACCACCCCAAACTACTACTACTTATTATTTACCATTTTCAAAAAAATAAGCCTTAAAGATGTAATCTTTAAGGCTTCTATAAAACTTCTTTAATTACTCCTCCACCAACTACTATATCACCATCATAAAATACAACCGACTGTCCCTTTGTAATTGCCCTTTGGGGCTCATCAAATTCTACCATAACTCCTTCCTTGTAAGGTGTTATAATAGCCTTTGCCTCCTTTGCAGTGTATCTTATCTTAGCACTAACCCTCATAGGGCCATCTAGCTTATCGAAGGGAATAAAGTTTAAATCCTCTGCATAAAGTTTATTCTTAAATACTTCCCCCTCATCGCCTATTACAACTAAATTCTTCTCAGGAATAATATCCACTACAAACACAGGTCTACCAAGAGCAAGTCCAAGTCCCTTCCTTTGTCCGATTGTATAATGAACTATACCTTTGTGTTCACCCAAAATATTCCCATTAACATCAACAAAATATCCCTTTTCAACCTTATCAGGGACTCTTCTTTCAATAAATCCTGCGTAGTCGTTATCAGGAACAAAGCAAATTTCTTCGCTATCAGGCTTATTAAATACCAAAAGCCCTATATCCTCCGCTATTTTCCTTACCTGTTCTTTAGTATATCCCCCTAAGGGCATTAGGGTATGGGCAAGCTGATGCTGAGTTAAATTATACAGCATATAGGTTTGATCCTTCTTTACATCCCTTGACCTTATTAAAAGATATCTTTTTCTTTCGTCATCATATTTAATTGAGGCATAATGCCCTGTTGCAACATATTTAGCCCCAAGAGCATTTGCCTTTCTTAAAAATTCGTCAAATTTTATATACTTGTTGCAGGCAATACACGGATTAGGTGTTCTTCCTGCAAGATACTCATCGATAAAATAATTTATTACCTTCTTTTCAAATACTTCCCTAAAATTCATGACATAATAGTATATTCCAAGCTGATCAGCTACCCTTCTTGCATCATTAACAGCAGAAATCGAGCAGCATCCTCCAACCTTTTCCTCATAAAATACATCCTTTGGAACTAAAGTCATAGTTATACCTATAACATTGTAACCCTGTTCCTTAAGTAGGTATGCAGCAACAGAACTATCTACTCCTCCGCTCATTCCTACTACAACCGTTTCCTTCATTAAATCACCCCACTAAAATACCCCGGAAAATCCGGGGCTTTTATTATTCATGGTGTTCGTGATGATCATGGTCTCCTTTGGAGAATTTATCCTCCCACGGTTCTAGACCGTTTTTAATCCTATAATCATTTATCGCCTTATGAATAGCTTCTTCGGCGAGAATTGAACAGTGCATCTTCACCGCTGGAAGCCCATCCAAAGCTTCAGCAACTGCTTTGTTAGTTAAATTCCAAGCCTCCTCTACTGTTTTCCCTTTTATTAGCTCTGTTGCCATGCTGCTTGAAGCAATTGCTGCACCACAACCAAAGGTTTTAAACTTAACATCTTTAATAATATTATCTTCTATCTTTAAATAAATTTTCATCATATCCCCGCATTTAGGATTTCCAACTTCTCCTATTCCATTTGCATCAGGTATTTCACCAACATTTCTTGGATTCATAAAATGTTCCATTACTTTATCGCTGTATTCCATAGTTATTTTTCCCCCTTTATAAATTTTTCATACAAAGGCGACATCTCCCTAAGCCTTTGAACTATATTAGGTAATACTGAAAGAACATAATCAACATCTTCTTCTGTATTCATATCCCCAAGGGATAATCTCAAGGAACCATGGGCTATTTCATGTGGAAGGCCAATAGCAAGCAGAACATGGGATGGATCTAGTGATCCTGAAGAACAGGCACTTCCAGTTGATGCACATATTCCAAATTGATCAAGAAGTAAAAGTAAAGATTCTCCCTCTATAAACCTAAAGCTTACATTTATATTTCCAGGAAGTCTCCTTTCAGGATGTCCGTTTAGTTTTGTATAAGGAATCTTTTCCATAATACCATTCAAAAGTCTATCCCTTAACTTTCTAATCTTTTCATTATGTCCATCTATGTCCTCTGTAGCAAGCTCAATAGCTTTTCCAAGCCCTACAATACCTGGAAGGTTTTCGGTTCCGGCCCTCCTTCTTCTTTCCTGCCCTCCACCATGGATTAGGTTATCGATCTTTACACCTTTTCTTATATATAAAGCTCCGACTCCCTTTGGCCCATAGAACTTGTGGGCAGCTAAAGATAGAAGATCTATATTCATTTCCTTAACATCTATTTTTACATTTCCAATTGCTTGAACTGCATCTGTGTGAAATATAATTCCCTTTTCCCTTGCTATTTTTCCTATTTCAGCAATAGGCTGTATTGTTCCAATCTCGTTATTTGCAAACATTATTGTGATTAGGATTGTTTTATCAGTAATAGCTCTTTTAAGTTCATCAAGATCTACCATTCCATATTCATCTACATCTAAATAAGTAACTTCAAAACCATGCTTTTCAAGATATTCGCAGGCATGCAAAACCGCATGATGTTCTATCTTAGTTGTTATTATATGGTTTCCTTTATCTTTATTAGCAAAGGCAACTCCTTTAATTGCCCAGTTGTCCGCCTCAGAACCACCGCCTGTAAAAAAGATCTCATCTGGAAGAGCATTTAAAGCCTTTGCTACCTTTTCCCTTGCATCTTCAATAGCCCTTTTTGATTTCCTTGCAAAGGTGTAAACCGACGATGGATTGCCAAAGTTTTCTGTAAAGTAGGGAAGCATTTCCTCTAAAACTTCTTTTTTAACATATGTTGTTGCGGCATGGTCCATGTAAACAAATCTTTTCCCTTCCATACCTATTCTTCCTTTCCTTTAGTTTTTTCTTGCAGGTTATTATAATCGTTAACCACATCTTGTAAAGTAGTTGAATTTAAAATATCATTGATGCTATTGCTAATCTTTAACCATAAAAGTCTTGTTGCACAATAATTTATCCTTGAACAATTCATTTCTTGCGTTATGCAATCAGAAACTTCAATTGGACCTTCTAAAACATTAAAAATATCTGCTATAGTTATTTCCTCGGGTGGACGTGATAAAACGTAACCTCCTTGTGCTCCCCTAATGCTCTTAACAAGCCCAGCCTTTCTAAGGTTTGAAAAAAGCTGTTCTAAATAATATTCAGATATATTTTGCCGTTCTGCAATTTCTTTTATTGAAACGGGGGCGCCACCATGGTGAAGGGCAAGTTCAAACATTGCCTTAACCCCATATCTCCCCCTAGTTGAAAGCTTCATCCTATCACCTCTAATTCTGACTAAAAAAGTAGGATTTCATTTTAAGATTAACATATCCGAGTAAAATTGTCAATTTTATAGTTAAAAAAATTTCAATTATTTTTTCCATAAGCGGTTAATTCTTTCTTTAATTTTTGCTTCATAACCATTTCCAGAAGGCCTGTAATACTTTCTATCCTTTATTTTTTCTGGTAAATATTCTTGATATACAAAATTTCCTTCAAAATCATGGGGATATTTATAGCCTATCCCTCTACTGAGACTTTTTGCACCTTTATAGTGGGCATCCCTTAGAAAACCTGGAATTTCTATATTAGGATTCTTCCTTGCGTCTTCTATTGCCTCATCGATTGCTAAATAGGAAGCATTGCTCTTTGGTGCACAAGCTACATACAGAGCAGCCTGGGATAAAATAATCCTTGCCTCTGGCATGCCTATAAATTCAACAGCCTTTGCAGCAGATACTGCAACATTTAGAGCCATAGGATCAGCATTTCCAACATCCTCGCTTGCACATATAACTATCCTTCTTGCTATAAACATCGGATCCTCCCCAGATTCTAACATTCTTGCAAGATAGTAAACAGCAGCATCAGGATCCGACCCCCTCATGCTTTTTATAAAGGCTGATATCACATCGTAATGGTTATCTCCATCTTTGTCATAATTTAAGGGCGGTTTTTGCATACATTCTGAGGCATCCTCTAAAGTTATAACTACCCTGCCATCTTCCTTTTTAGATGTCAAAACCGCCATTTCAAGAGCATTTAAGGCTCTTCTTACATCCCCTCCACTACATTTTGCAAAAAACCAAAGAACCTCATCAGAAACTTCGATATCCCTTCCTTTGTATCCCCTTTCACTAGTAAGTGCCCTTTTTAGCACCTTAAAAATATCCTTTTCTTCTATGGGTTTTAATTCAAATATTAAAGATCTTGAAAGGAGAGCTTTGTTAACTTCAAAATAGGGATTTTCAGTTGTCGCTCCAATCAAAACAACAGTTCCCTTTTCAACATATGGGAGGAGGGCATCCTGCTGAAGCTTATTAAATCTATGTATCTCGTCAATAAAAAGAAGGGTTCTTTTGCCATATAACTTTTGGACCTTGCTTGCTTCATCAGTAACCTGCTTTATCTCACTTAAATTGGATGTTACTGCATTTATCTGCCTAAACTCTGATTTTGTAGTATTGGCTATTATCCTTGCAAGGGTAGTTTTTCCTGTTCCAGGTGGGCCATAAAGTATTACAGATGTTAAATTATCTGTAGCGATAGCCCTATAAAGCATCTTTCCCCTTCCTACAAGATGCTCCTGCCCGACAAACTCTTCTAAGCTCTCAGGTCTCATCCTTTCTGCCAAGGGCTCTAATTTTTCTTTATTTTGTTTATTTATATAATCAAACAAATCCATATACATCACCAAAATTTATTATACCACAAAAATTAAAGGGGCGCTTAAATTGCCCCTTATATTATACAGCATTATCGATAGGATATTTTTTTACTATTAATCTTTTTTCCCTAATCCTTTTAATGAACATATAAATCGTAGTTCCTACAAATCCACCAATAAGTCCTCCTATTGCTGCTAATAATAATGCTATTATTACTTTTTTAGGACTATTAAAACCAAAGGGAGCTAAAAGGCCTGGAATTGGCGATGCTGTCCCCGGTGCATTGTTGATTATTTTAAAATAAGCTGCAACAATCCCTGCAATTCCACCAACTATAAAATCAGAAAAATAAATTACAACAGCATTTTTGGTTACCAAATCTGCCTGTGTCAATGGTTCAAGCATAACTGCAATCACATTACCTTTGTCTCCTATTTTTAACCTTTTAAAAACAACTCCATTCGTAAAGGCTCCTCCAAAGCTTGCAATCCCCGCAATCCCCATTGCTAAACCCTTTAAATTTAACATCGCAGTTAAAGCCATAGAACTTAGTGGTGATGTGCAAATTATCTTAATAATTCCGCCAAGCAAAAATCCCATAACAAAGGGTGATTGTTCAGCTGCTACTCTTATAACATCTCCGATATTTAAAAGGGTGCTATTAACTAATGGTGTAGATGCTTGAGCTATTAGTCTTGATAGCGGTGCAATAATTAGCGCACCTCCAATTATATCAATGCCCTTGGGTAATTTTTTCTCTAAAATTGGTCCAGCAAGACCAATTAAATATCCAACAAAAAAGCCAGGCAATATTCCCATTCCCTTTAAGGCTGCAGCTGCAACAACAGCATATATAGGGTTTGCACCCATGTTTATCGAAACAAGAGCAGCTGCAATAACTCCACCCATGCTTCCTGAAGATGACCCAACTTCACCTAAAAATTTAATTCCTAAAAAATCCCCAAAAATATACTTAAAAATTGCCTCAATTAAAAATGTAGCAACAGCAGCACCAGCAAGACCTGACATAGCCTTTTCTCCTTTTGGTGCCTTAAAACTAAAGGCTGAAAAAAAGCCAAGAACAATTAAAAGTAAAAAAATTCCCTTTAATACTTCTAGCATAAAAACCCCTCCTTTATGATATAAAAATAAAAGGACAAGGAAAAAGAAGCATAAAAAGATTATGCTTCCCTTTCCCTGTCCTTTTATCTGAAAGCTTCTCTGCACACAAATGCAGATTACTTCTTCGATGCCCAAACGGGTCTCTCCAGGGTTGTGTCCGGCCATTGTATCTAACCTGAAAGTTTCGGAATGGATCGGAAACTTCCATTCCTTGCTTCTCCGGTCATCGAAAATTCGATGTCTTCAATGGCCTTCATCCACCAATATTTAGTTTGTAATGTAATTATATTCCAAAACTATCCTGAAGTCAATTAAATATTTGTAATATCTATAAATATTATTAATATTATCAATAAATATATTTATTTTGTCATAATATTGAATTTTATCAATACAATGATATAATTTATAAAAGGTTAAAGCTAAATTTAGGAGGTTAAAAATGAAAATAGATAAAAAACTGAAATGGAATATGACGTATTATCTTCTATTCGAACTTTTTTTAGGCATATTCGTAGGTGCATATGGATTTTTGCTTGGGCCATACGTTATGCATAGAGGATATAAAGAAGATATAGTAGGAACGTTATCCTTGATTCAAACGATATCCTTTGCACTTTTTGCTTATGTTACAGGTATTTTAAGCACTAAATTCAGCGATAAAGCATTGTTTGCTGCAACATCCTTTTTATGCTTTATCAGCTCAGTTTTACTGGCAACTTCTAAAAACTTTATTTATATAATTCTAGCAGTAATTGTATATGCATTAGGTCTTTCCATCGTCGTGGTTATAAAAACTCCCTTTATAGTTAGAAATACTAAAGGTTTCAATGCCGTTAAGGTTATAAGTATTATATTAACCTACTGCGTTACTACGAACTTAGTAGGAAACTATCTTGCTGGAAATTTAACAAATAAATTTGATTATGAAAAAACATGGATAATCTTCGCTTTTTTTGCCCTAGTAAGTTTCTTACCTGCTATTTTTATTAATACCGACAAAAAAGAAGTTACTTTTTCAAAGGCAAATATAAAAATTAATTTTACTCCGAGGATGTTTTTTTTAATAATGTATACATCTTTAGGTTCCTTTGCCTTTGGACTTATTGGTCCTTTTTATACAACCTTTCTCATAAGCAAATTAAACTTAAATACATTAAGTGCTTCCTTTATCAACAACTTTAATATTATTGGAATGATTCTAGCTATGCTGCTTTCTCCATATTCATCTAAAATATTTGGAAAGACAAAAACCCTCTGGTATGCTAAGCTCTTGTCTTTTCCAATAATATTTATCCTTTCTTTTGTAAAATTTAATTCAATATTTTTAATCGGCATTTTATCTATTTTATATCTTTTAAGGGCTTTATTTTTAAATGTTCCTATCCCCATCGAAAGTGACCTTATTATGAAATCAGTTGCTGAAGAGGAACAAGCAAAGTTTAACAGCGTTGTAGTTTTAGCAAACAACCTAACCGTTGCTCTTTCTTCCCTCATGGCTGGATTTATAATCGCAGAGATGCCTAATGGATATGAAATTACATTTATAATGAGCTCTATATTTTTCTTAATGCAAGGATTTTTGTTTTATAAATTTTCATCAAATTTTATAAAGAAAAAAAGAAATGATGGCTTATCCTTTTAGCCATCATTTCTCTTTCCAAAACCTTTTTAGTGCATTTATCACATCTTCATTTCCTTTTACTATTTTCAATGGTTTCCAAAGGTCAGGAATTAAATTATTATATGGTCTTTTTAAAAACCTATCATCAAACAATAGGGCAACTCCCCTATCATTTTCTGTCCTTATAAGCCTTCCAACTGCCTGCATCACTCTATTAAAGCCAGGATAAATATAAGCATATTCAAATCCCTTTCCAATCCTTCCGTCAAAATATTCCTTTAGCACATTTCTTTCAAAATTAATCTGCGGAAGGCCTACACCAACTATACAAACACCTATAAGTTTTTCTCCTGGAAGGTCTATACCCTCACCGAATAGTCCCCCTAAAACTGCAAAGGCTATTAAGGTTTTTTCGCTATCTTCGCTAAACCTTTTTAAAAAATCTTCCTTTTCTTCCTCCGTCATATCGTTCCTTTGAACGATTAATTCTACATTATCCTGAGGAAACCTTTTTAAAACCTCGTTTAAGTATAAATAAGAAGGAAAAAACACTAAATAATTTCCCTTTTTATATGTTAGGCTTTTTATTCCATCAACAACCCTTTCATAAGTATTTTCCCTATCATTAAGTCGCGTTGAAATATATGGGTTAAGCATAACACAAATATTTTCCTTTGAAAAAGGAGAGGAAAGTTTAAGTTTATAAGAACTGTCCCCACCTAAAAGGTCCATATAATAACTTAAAGGAGTAAAGGTAGCTGAAAATAAAATAGCTGCTTGTGCTTTATCCATAATGTCCTTTAATATTTTAGAAGGATTAATACATAATAATTTAACTAAAATATCTTCCTCCTTTAAAAAAAGCGTTCTATAATTTTCATCATAAAGTTCCACTATTTTTTTAAATCTTTTTATGTCAAAATACAAGTTTAATAATTCTTCATCTTTCATTAAATTTTTTAGGACAAATTCCTCTATAACCTCTTCACATTTGTTTATTCCTTTTAAAAACTCATCTTCTATAGTCATAGCGACTTTATCCATTTCAATGCTTTCTCTTAGCCCATTAAAATAATTTATGACCCTTCCTAAAGCTAAATTCAGTTTTCTAAAGGATTTAAATTTTTGCTTAACTTTAAAAAACTCGTTATATGATAAAGTTATAGAAAACATATCCCTTGCTCTATCTACAAGGTTATGGGCTTCGTCTATAAGATAAACATAATCGTTCTTACTTTCAAAGGAATATCGCTTTAAACTTGAGGTTATGTCAAATATATAATTATAATCACAAATTATAACATCGCAAAACATTGATAAATCTAATGAAAATTCAAAGGGACAAACATTGTATCTTCTCGAGAGCTCTTCTATCCTTCCCTTATCAAAAAAATCCATAGAAAGAGAATTTAAAAGAGCATCGTTTATTCTATCATAATGTCCTTTAGCAAACTGGCATTCTATTGGATTACATTTTAACTCATTAGGACATATTTTTTCCTTTGAAGTTAATGTTATTGATTTAATAATCAATCCCTTTTCCTGCAAAAGCTTAATAGCATCCTCTGCAGAAGCTTTTCCAACTGTTTTTGCAGTTAAATAAAATATTTTTGAAGTAGGGCCTAATAACGTCTTAAGAGCAGGAAATAGAGTCCCCATCGTCTTTCCTGTTCCGGTAGGGGCTTCTAAAAAAAGTTTTTTACCCTCCATTATCGTTTTATATACCGCAACTGAGAGTTTTCTTTGACTTTCCCTAAAGGCTGGATAGGGAAATTTTATTTCCTTTATCGTTTCATTTCTTTTATTAATATGTTCTAACGACTTTTCTAGAAACTTTATGTAACCCTCAACCAGTTCGTCAAAAAACTCTTTTAAATCATTGATTGTATAATCGTATTCAAAGGCTCTACTTTCTAAGGAATCTGTATTAACATAGATTAATCTGACTTTTATTCTTTCTAAATTATTTTCCTTAAGGAACATATAAGCATAGCACCTTGCCTGAGCAAGGTGCATAAAATTTACATCTATATCCTCTATTTTCTTTGTTGTTGTTTTTATTTCTTCTAAAGTATAAATCTCTCCAAATCGCAATCCATCTATTCTTCCTGAAATTTCAATACTATATTTTTCGTTTTTGATTAAATGTTTAACATAAACCTCAGCCTGATCATTTTTTCCGTAATTTTTTTGAATCATCCTATGAATCCGTGCACCCTCCTGTGCCCTATCAACAGTAGCTAATAATCCTGTTTCTATATCGCCCCTTCTTAATATAAATTCCACAAGTTCCCTTACTGAAATTTTTATTAATTTTTCCATTACGTCCCCTCTCTTATTTTTTATTGCTAAAAAGATGAATAACATTACCCTCTTTATGGAGTTTTCTTTTCGGTTTTTCTTCAACCACCATCTCCTCAGTTTTTTCATCCAAAAGCTTAATTAGCTCTTCTAGCTCTTTAGGGTCTATATTCTGCCAAAAATCCTGCATTTCAGGATTGCTATATATTTCATTCTTAGTCATTAAGATTTCATCGATATTTACAGGGGTGTCAAAAACATCCTGCAATCTACTCCTGTCGCTTCTTTTCATTAGTTTATTACCAAAATGGCTAAGATCGTAAATTAGGAATGGATCATTTAAAAGGTCATATGAAGAATATCCTTCTTTTAGTATTATTTCGGCATCGTTAAAAATAAAATCAAAATTAACTTTTGATATATAACATGGCTGAATAATAGGAATAAAATAACTTAAAGGAATAACAAAATATTTTACTAAATAGGCTGAAACTATAAAATAATTTTCATAATAGGTCTTTGATTCATCATTATCTATTCCTAAGGCATAATTCACAAATTCGTCCTTATTTATATTTAGTGCTGCTAATGTTTTGTCTAAAAGTTTTTGGAGCATAGTTTTATTTTTAATATATCTTTTTAGACAGCTAACGGTATAAGGATTCATGTCCCCAAAGAAATTTTCAAATAGCTGAGCCGCTATTGGTAACCAAAAATCTATTATTTTTAAATATGATTTGCTATCGTTGAAAAAATTCACATCAAAATCGTTTCCTGTTAAAAATACCTTTTTGCCTATATCCTCATAAGAAAAGGCACTAAAATATGACGCAATGTTAAATAATTGAAACAGGTAGTATTCATCTTTTACAAATATATTATCCTGTACATTTTCAAAAATCGTTTTAAAATCCATTTTTTTTAACTCAAATTTTTTACCTAAAAAGAATCGTTGTAGAGATCTTATGTCATCAAATATAGAGTTATTATCAAGAGTAAAAACTCTATACTCTATCTTAAAGTCCCTTATTTCATTTTCAATAAATATCGGAACAACGTTAGGGACAACAGCGATTTCGTCTCCAAAGTTTTCATAAATTATCCTATTAAAAATATTTGCTGGTGAAAAATATGTGTTATCAATCAAGGTTGAATAAAACCACTTTAAAAAAATAATTTGGCTATTCTTCTTTATGGCTAATTTCTTTTTCTTCTCGCTTCTTTTTATCCTTTTAAAGGATTCTATAAATTCATTTTTGTATACGCTAAATAATTTATTTATTTCTTCATTTGATTTCAAAAAATCTAATACCTGCATATTCAACCCTCTCCCTATAAATTTATAAATTAATTATAAAACAAAAAAGAAAAAATAAAAAGGAGAGGATACCTCTCCTATGATAAAATTTCTTGTAAATCATGTTCTGCATTAGATATCGGCATAATATTGTAGTTGTCTATAAGAACCTGTAAAATATTTGGAGTTATAAAGGCAGGTAATGTTGGTCCTAGTCTTATATTTTTAATACCTAAATGCAAAAGCGTTAATAATATAGCCACTGCTTTTTGTTCATACCATGACAACACAAGGCTTAGCGGTAAGTCATTAACTCCACACTTAAAGGCATCAGCTAGAGCTAGGGCAATTCTAATAGCAGAATAAGAATCGTTGCACTGCCCAACGTCTAATAGCCTTGGAATTCCATCTATATCTCCAAAGTCAAGTTTATTAAATCTATACTTACCGCAAGCAAGAGTTAAAATTATTGTGTCCATCGGGGCTTTTTGTGCCATCTCTGTATAATAATTTCTACCAGGCTTAGCTCCATCACATCCACCAATTAGCATGAATCTCTTAATTTTGCCTTGCTTTATCAAATCAATAACCTTATCAGCTATACCAATGACCGCATCATGGCCAAAACCTACCATTATTTTTTTATCTGGTTTATCTTCTTTAAAGCCTCCAAGTTCCAAAGCTTTGTTTATTAATGGGGTAAAATCTTTTTTCCCATTTTTAACTTCTATATGTTGAATTCCTGAATATCCTACCATGCTTGTTGTAAATAACCTATCTTTATAACTATCTTTAGGTGGCATCAAGCAATTTGTTGTAAATAAAATTCCTCCTGGTAAATTATCAAACTCACTTTGTTGATTTTGCCAAGCCGATCCAAAGTTGCCTACTAAATGCTTGTATTTTTTAAGCCCAGGATAACCATGGGCAGGAAGCATTTCACCATGGGTGTATATATTAATCCCTTTTCCTTCTGTTTGTTTTAAAAGTTCCTCCAAATCATGCAGATCATGACCCGAAACTACAATAAAAGGCCCCTTATTCAAACTTAAATCAACTTCCGTCGGTTGAGGTGTTCCAAAGTGTTCCTTATGTCCTTCATTTAATATTTCCATACATCTGTAATTAGCCCTTCCGCATTCTAGGCATAATTTTACTAAGTCATTTACAGTTAAAGAATCATCTAATGTTGCTGCAAGTCCCGTGTGGAAAAAGGCATTAACCTCTTCATCCTTTTTACCGAGAATATAGGCATGATGAGCATAGGCTGCCATTCCCTTAAGACCATAGATCAACATTTCTCTTAGTGCTCTAATATCCATATCCAATGTTTCGTCTGCCATTATACCCTTTCCTTTTGATTGTTCCAAAAGTTCCTTTTCTCCTCCATTTGGTCTGTAAAGGGCAGCCTCAGGTTCTTTAACATCCCATTTCCCATTCTTTTTTTCATATTCTCTCTTAACTATTTCTTTTAACTTTTCCTTGTATTCATCCGCCTTAAATATAAGCCCAACAAATCTTTCATTGTCAAAATTAACATTGGTTAAAGTAGAAAACATCGAGTATGCAATGAAATGGTCTATTTCTTCATCTTTAATTCCAAGCTTTCTTCCTATGTTGCCATAGAAGGCAATTCCTTTTAAAAGATAAATAAGCAGATCCTGTAAATTTGCTGTATCAGGTTGCTTCCCACAAACGCCAACCTTAACACAACCTTTACCTCCAGCTGTCTGTTCGCATTGATAGCAAAACATTTCCATTTAAATCACTCCCTTTATTTAATTTTCAATAACTATTATTTCCTTTTATTTATTTATTTATCAAAAAAGGCGCCAAACAAAAGTTTGACGCCACTAAATTAATAATTCTCTACAAATACCTCAAAATATCCTTGTGGATGTTGGCATGTTGGGCAAATTGCTGGTGCCTCTTTGCCTTCATGAATATAACCGCAATTATTGCATTTCCAAAGAACCTTTTCATCCTTTTTAAACACCTTATCACTTAAAAGATTTTCATAAAGCTTTCTATATCTAGCCTCATGCCTCTGTTCAACTTCTGCTATCTTTCTAAAAGCTAAAGCAATCTTTGGGAAACCCTCTTCTTCTGCAACTTTAGCAAACTCTGGATAGAGTTTTGTCCATTCTTCATTTTCTCCGTTTGCTGCATATTTTAAATTTTCTAAAGTTGTAGAAAGCCCAACAGGATAATCCGCTGTGATTTCAACAGTTTCACCCTGCAAATCTTCGTTTAAAAATTTAAAAAATATTTTAGCATGTTCCTTTTCATTATCAGCAGTTTCCATAAATATGTTTGAAATTTGAATAAAGCCTTCCTTTTTTGCTTGACTTGCATAATATGTATATCTTGTCCTTGCTTGGGATTCGCCAGCAAAGGCCTTCATAAGATTTTCTGCTGTCCTTGTCCCCTTTAAGCTTGTCATAAAAATTCCCCCTTATATAAAATTCTCATAGGCTTCTGCTACATCGTTAAAGCCAAAATTTTTAAGCACTTCAATTGTAACTTGCCTTATCTCATGGGTTGTTACTTCTTTTTTATTAAGGTTTAATAAATTTTTTTCCACTTCACGGACTACATTTTCTACATCAGACATAGTTAAAGGTTCCTTAACATCGTCGGATGCATTTTCGATAGAAGTAATTATCTTATCTTTATAAAATTCTTCAACCCTTCCATCTTTTTTTATAACCTTCATAATATCACCTCAAATTTTATCTTGTAAAAAATTATACCAAATATAGTATGAATTTTCAAACAAATTTTATAATTTCTTGACAATTATTGTTCAATATAATAGTATATAGATAAATCCAATGACGGGAGCAAGTAGGCTTAAAAAGGAGCTTACAGAGAGCCGCTGCTGGTGGAAATGCGGTAGCATCCCTTAAGCCGAATGGGTCCCTAAGGAGCATGGTGAATCAAGTAGCCAGAGCCGTTTGCCTTACGTTATAAAGGCTTTTACAACGAGGGGAATATATTTCCTGAAAATAGGTGGCACCGCGCACCATGCGCCCTATACTTTTGTATAGGGTGTTTTTTATTAGTGCCTGCCACTTGACATTTTAACTTTTTGACATTTTCATTATTTACCAATTTATATAGATAAAGGGGTGTTTGACATGGAAGAAAAAAAGGTTATATTTAGCGGAATAAAGCCATCCGGGGACTTAACCCTTGGTAATTATCTTGGTGCTATTAAAAATTGGGTTAAACTTCAGGATGAGTATGATTCATATTTTTGTGTTGTTGATTTACATGCTATAACTGTAAGGCAGGAGCCTGCCCTTTTAAGAAAAAGAACCCTTGAAATTTTAGCAATATATATCGCCTCAGGCATTGACCCTGAAAAAAATACTTTGTTTATTCAATCCCATGTCCCCGCCCACAGTGAAGCTGCATGGCTTTTAAACTGCTTTACCTACATGGGAGAACTAAGCCGTATGACACAGTATAAGGATAAAGCTCAAAAACTTGGTGAAAGCATAAGTGCAGGACTTTTTAATTATCCTGTTCTTATGGCAGCAGATATTCTTCTTTACAATACAGACCTTGTCCCTGTTGGAAAGGATCAAAAGCAGCACCTTGAACTTGCAAGGGATATTGCAATTAGGTTTAATAACCTATACAGTCCAACCTTTAAGGTTCCTGAAGCATATATACCTGAAAGGGCAGCAAAGATAATGGATCTTCAAGATCCATCAAAGAAAATGTCAAAGTCAGAGGATAACCCAAACGGTTATATTTTAATAATGGACCCCCCAGAGGTGATAAGAAAAAAAATATCAAGGGCAGTAACCGATACAGTAGGTATTGTCAGATACAGCGATGAACAACCGGGTATAAAGAATTTAATAAATATATTATCTGCAATAACAAATATGACTCCTGAAGAAATAGAAAGAAGATATGAAGGATCCGGGTATGCTAAGTTTAAAGAAGATGTTGCAGAAGCTGTTATTAATGAACTTACTCCGATTCAAAATAAAGTAAAGGAACTTTTAGATGATAAAACTTATCTTGAAAATATTTACAACAAAGGTGCAGAAAAGGCAAATTATGTTGCAACAAAAACATTGAGAAAGATGCAAAGAAAGATTGGGTTTATAATAAAGCAATGAAATTGATATTGATATAAAGTGAAAAGCCAACTGATGAACGTTATCATCAGTTGGCTTTTTGTTAAACTATCACCTTTTTTACATACTCCGAAGTCATAGCCCTCAAAAGGGCACCATATTCCATTACAAATTCTACCGTATCCCCAACTTTATATTCCCTCTTGCTATGGGTAACATCTAAAATTGTATGATCGCTGCTTGCACCAACTATTGATATATCCTGATCCAAGGGGATAAGCCCACTCGGATCAATATCCTGCCTTCCCATGGCAACAATTGCCCTTTTCATAATTCCCTTGTCTTCAAAATGTGGTTTTTGCCCAAAGGCATCCATACCAATGTTGCCAATAGGAACAGAAGGCTTTTCCTTTAACTCTATTATCTCAGCCCTTAAAATAAACACATCCTTATGAAGGCCATCTACAAAATTCCCAAAGGCAGTTTCTCTGCCTAAAAGTAGAGCTTCACCGAACCTTAAATTGTTTATCCCCTTTGGTAATCTATTCTCTAAGAGCAAATATAAACTTGAGGAATTCCCTCCTGATATAATCTCAAGATCTAAATTATATTTTTCCTGCATCTTTTTTGCAATCTCAACAAGCCTTCCAAGATTGTTCTCATCGGGAATAACTCCACCATAGCAGGTTAAATTAACACCAAACCCAACAATTTTGATTCCTTCAATTTTTATAGCTTCAGCAACAAAGCCATCAACATCCTCCGGCCATATCCCCTCTCTTAAATCCCCTAGGTCTACCATCAAAATTACTTTATGAATTTTTCCAATCTCTAAAGCCTTTGCCCCCAATAGCTTTAAAGTTTCCAATTCCGAATTTTGACTGTAATCTGAATATTTTACAACAAGCTCAGCTTCACTTTGCATTGGAATTCTTAAAAGAACCTTTTTAACATTAAGATCCTTAAGCTTAATCAAATTTTCAATCCTTGAATCAGCAATATATTCAACTCCACCTTCTACCAAAGCTTTTGAAAGCTCTGGAATTGCACAAAAGCACTTGGTAACCCCCATGATCTTAATTCCATGCTTTTCTGACAACTTTGCTAAAAAGTTTGCATTTTCCTTTAATTTGTTTAAATTTACCTCAACTCTTGGATACATATCAAGCACCTTCCAAACCCAAACTTTCCATTAATAGTTTTAATGCAGCTTCCTTATGTTTTTTAGATAATACTCCAAGGGAAGCCATGATATAATAGTTGTCGATAAGCACCTTAACTCCCTTTTTGGGATAAAGGAACATATCTCCTGTGTTATCATAGGGAATGCTGGACAATATTTCAACCCGCTTAGGCAGCCTTGTCAAGGCTCCTCCAGTCCCTATAATATATTTTACATTTGTAAGGTCCTTTCCCTCTGCAACAGTTTTCTTTCCCGTAGGACCAAATATATGCCTTAATCCACCCGCATGCCTTCTTACAGCAGTTAAAACTGCCTCTTTTGTTAACCTTTCTATGAATTCCTTTTCCCTATCGGTTTCTGGTATCGGCTTTCTATTTTCTATAAGCTCTTCTGCATCAGGAAATTCCTTTTTTAACTCCTCAAGACCTATTTTTTCAACTATATGAGGAAGATTAACATAAACTCCAAGGTCCCCTTCTACTGTTCTTTTTGCAAAGGGCTCTGGGCTTATTAAAATTCTTTGTATTTCGTCGCTGCCTTCGGTAACAGAGTGAACGTCTGTAGTTGCCCCCCCAACGTCTAAAACCATCAAATCCCCTAATGCTTCGTGAAGCAAAATAGCACTTTCCATTACTGCCCCTGGGGTTGGAATTATGGATTCGTTAACCATGTTTCTCACCTTTGACATCCCTGGGGCTTTAGTTATATGTTCTTCAAAAACCTTTTGTATTACCTTTCTTGTAGGTTCAACGTTTAACATATCAATCCTTGGATAAACGTTTTCAACTATATAAAGAGGCTGACCAGCTTCTTCAAAAATTAGCTTAACCTCTTCATGATTTTCGATGTTTCCGGCATAGAGTACCGGAACGTTGAGCTTTAGGTTAGCAATCTGTTCTGCGTTATAAAGGGCTGTTTCCCTTTCACCATAATCAACGCCGCCTGCAACAAGTATAATATTAGGCCTTATTTCCTTTATCTTTTGAAGGTCAGTCCTTCTTAACTTTCCTGCAGTAACCATCTTTATAATGGCCCCGGCCCCAAGGGCGGCTTCCTTTGCCGCCCTTACAGTCATGTCATAAACAAGGCCGTGGACCGTCATTCTTAACCCTCCAGCTGCACTGGATGTGGCAAAAAATTCATCGTATTCTATATAATCTGCACCTATATTTTTTGCAAGGGAGTCTAGAGCCATGTTAAGGCCTATTGTGACATCCCCCTCAAGGACAGTCGTTGGCCCCTGTCCTTGACCTATGAATTTAATCTCATTTTTAATATTAAACGCATTTAATACCGTCGTAGTGCTACCTATTTCAGCTATTAAGCAATCAATTTTCATTCCTATCCTTCTCCATTTCCCATCTTCTCTTTACAAGGAAGGATGCCACGTGAACTCCCTTAGTTCCTCTACCAAATCCTGCGTCCATACCTGCTTCTTTTGCAATATCGTCGTTGATTTGAGTTCCACCTGCTGCAAGGATTATTCTGTCTCTTATACCCTTTTCAATACAAAGTTCATGAAGCTTTTTCATGTTCTTAATGTGAACATCGTTGTGGGTTATAATTGTGCTTGCAAGTATCGCATCAGCGTTGAGCTCGATTGCAGCGTCAACAAGCTTTTCAACTGGAACTGAAGTTCCTAAATAATGAACTTCTATTCCATATTTTTCTATTCCGCCATGTTTTATGTCTATAACTTCTCTAAGTCCTACTGAGTGTTCATCTTCACCAACAGTTGCCGCAACAACCTTCATTCCCTTTCTTTCAATGTCCTTTCTAATAACATCGTCATCAAGAACTTCTGGCTTCTTTGGAATAGTAAGCTTTGAAACATCTATTGTAAATGGAACTCTACCCTTAATTTCAACTACCGTTCCTTCAGATGGATGGGCAGGTAATTTATGAATTACTACAACATCTTCAAGTCCCATCTTCTTTCCTATTTCTAATGCTGCAGCCTCAGCAGTATCTTCATCGCAGGGTAAGAATATAGTTGTTGCAACTATTCCATCACCAGTCCATTCAACCTCTGGCTTGATTTCTGTGGATTTTCTTAAGTGTTCTGTTTCCTTTAGTCTGTTGTATACATTGTCGTTTTCATCAAGCTCATCGATAAATACTATCTTTTCTGGTTTATGGAATGTGCAGCCATCTATAAGATCACATGGCTTTTCTAACCCTTCTGGAAGATTGTTATATCCAAAGTGTTCGCAAACTGGTGCCATGTAATCCTTATCCCTTTCAACTACTGTTCCTGCACCAATTCCTCCATCTATATGTCTTACTATCCCATCTCCATTTCTTTCTGGATACATACCTGAATCAACAAAGAAGCCCATTTCAACAGCCTTAAAGTATCCACCAACTTCAAGGATTTCCTCCATAAATAGAACGGCTCTTTCCTTAAGTTCTCTAACCTTTTCAGCAAGGTAACCATCTTTTTTGAGCTCTACCATTTCTAAAAGTCCGTCCATACCAACAAGTGCCTGCTTTGCAGTGCTAATTGCTTGAATGTTATAGTAATGCCATGGAACGTTTCTTCCTTCATCTGGAGTTATTGTTGATTGTATATCTGCCCTTGTAAGCCTTGAAATTAAAAGGTTCAATACATGGGTTACTGTAGCTTCCCTCGTATCGCTTTCCATATATTTTGTATTCATCTGAGCTCTCATCTTGTAATCTTTGAATAAATGTCTTAGGGCAACAGCATATGGAAGGTCAAGTCTTAAGCATGGTGCTGGTGGAGCTGTTGGTGGAACTGTAGATAGCGCTATATTTTCTGGCTTCATTCCAACAGCCTTTGAGAAGGCACAGTTTATAGCGTGCTGAACCATAAGCTCTGGCATAACCTTCCATGCCTTCATTGCAGTTGCGTTGGCATTGTGAGCACCATCGATTTGAACCATATCCGCCCATGCCATTATCTTCTTTGCAACAGCTGCATCAACAAAGGATCTTACCATGTTTATGTTTCTGTATAAAACGTTGTATTGTGGGTCCTGATGAGCACCGTTAACTCCTTCTTCAGCAAACATAACAGCAATATCTGGTCCAGCTACACCTGATACGTATGAGTGGAAGTTTATTGGTCTTCCAACTTCTTCTTCTATAAGGTCAAGGGCCTTTCTTGTTGCTCTAACTTGTTTTCTTGATATTGGAACACCACCAATTCCTTCAGGAGTTCCTTCAATTAGCCCATCATAATGGCTTTGTCCTGCTGTTCTAATAACCATTATGTGGTCTGCACCATGCCATGCAGCCATTCTCATTCTTCTTATGTCGTCTTCAAATCTACCTGATGCAATTTCAGTTGTTACAATACAATCAGGCTGTGGGTCAATGTTTCCAAAGCTTCTTGCAGCTGGAAGTGGAATGCTTTGCTTTAATGGTTTTGAAGCTTGATGATATTCAAATTCACCATAGATTTGCCTACCTTGTTCTTCCCTCCAGTGCCAACCTCTTCTTTTTGGTCTATAATGTTCAAGGTCCTTTAAAATTTCTTCTATATCAAGCTTTTTGTTCTTTTCAAGCATTTGCAGCACCTCCCTCAAATAGTCCTGGAACTTCCTCCCAAGCCTTTCCTTCAACAAGTAGTAAACCTGCTTCTCTTATTGGTAAATTTTTCTTTTTTGCAAGTCTATAAACTACATTTCCTGCACCTTTACCTAAAAGGCCAAGCTTCATAACACCTTCAACAATTGCCTTTGCTTCTATGCTTGAAAACCCCATCCTTAAAAGAACTGATCTTTCAACTGCTGGAGATGTATGATTGTAAGCAAGCTCAACTAAAGGCTTAACAATTTCCTCAGCAAGCTGCCAAAATCTTCTTTCAAGTTCTTCATCAGTTAAATTTTTAAGATGTTGTCTTCTTACTTCAAAATCATCTGGTCTCTTTGACATCTTACTCCCTCCTTGTTATTGGGGACGGTTCTTAATTGTTTATAATTTAAGACAATAAACCGTCCCTATATTTTTTAAATTTTTTATTATTTAAAACAATTAAGAACTGTCCCTATTCAATTTTTACACCAAGTTCCTTTAAAGCTTCTATTACAAAATCATCATCAGTTTTTGTATCTTGTGCTAGGAATTCTATATCTTCCTTTGTTAGGGATTCTACTTTATTTATCTCTATACAGTTTTTGATGTAGGATCTTCTTAGTTTGTTAAGATCAACTTCCCTTGCCTTAATAAGGCCTGGATGTTCAGGAAGAATTATGTTCTTTCCTGCTACTTCTTCATCTGGGTTTCCAAATCTTATATCAATTCCATTTTTCCTTGCAAAGCTTAATTGTGATAGATGATGTTTACCAACCCCTGTGTATTCAGTTTCCTGAACAACTATAACCTGATCCTCATCCATTTCCATCGCAAGGGCAAAGGCAGCCGTTAATGATGTATTTCCTGCCGGTCCCCTTTCAATTCCCTCAAGCTGTGCAAGGGCTTCAGTTATATAGAAAACTTCTCCCTGCTTAACTGTAAAATATCTATCAAGATATCTTAATGGTCTTGCAGCACTTCTTGGAACGTCTGATCTATCTGGCCAAGTTGCAAATGGTATTCCAAATCCTGTATGTCCTGTTGTAAAGGACTTTCTATTAAAATCATGGTCTGACGCCATATGAAGTCCTGACAAGTCCACACTAGCTCCATAAACCTTTGTGTCAAGGGCTCCAGCCTTTCTAAGTCCCCTTGCGGTTCCTGTTACATTTCCTCCACCAGCATGGGTTGCTATAACAACATCAGGATCTTTACCTATCTTTTCTCTACACTGCATTGCAATTTCGTATCCTAATGTTTCAACCCCCGCAATTCCAAAGGGTGAGTATAGCGATGCATTAAAATATCCCGTCTCCTCTAAAACCCTAAGGAACATATAGAAAAGTTCTGGACCAACTGAAAGCTGAATTGTTTCTGCCCCCAAGCATTCGCATTTTCTTTGTTTTTCCAAAATTTCAGGTTGTCCAATCTTTCTTGAATCATAGCATTCTTGAACAATAATAGCCTTTAAGTTTCTCATTGCAGCCTGGGACGCAACTGCAGCACCATAGTTTCCACTTGTTGCTGCAACTACACCTTTAAATCCAAGTTTTTCAGCATGATACACTGAAACCGATGCCCTTCTATCCTTAAAGCTCCCTGAAGGATTGCAGGCCTCATCCTTTATAAATATCCTTGCTCCCTTTCCCTTTGGTGCAAGTTTTCTAACGAGCTTAGTTAAATTTTTTAGTTCAATTAAAGGAGTATTTCCAACTCCAACACTGGATTGAATATTTTGTATTTCCTGAAGGGAATAACCTGTTTCCCTCATCATCCTTTCATAGTCAAAGGCAATCCTACCTGTTTCAAAGACAGAATAATCAATTCCTACTGCCCTTTTCATTATCTCATTTTTTCTTGCCATGACGGCCTGATAACTCATATCCTTACTCACGGCCATCACCTTCTTTCAATATGTTTCTCAATGTTATTCCAATCTGCAATACTTCAGGCACAAAATCTCCAAAACCATAGGTATAGGTTGGGTTTATTTCAACCAATTCACCCTTTACAATTCTTCCTGTTAAAGTAGTAATCTCTACTGTATCGCCAATTTTTGCATCGTGATTTAAAAACCCCTTAACCCACATTTCAAGTGGAACTTTTTTTGTATCTTCGGGGATATTTGCAGTTCTTTCGTGGGGCTTTAGCACTACCTCATGAATTTGAACCCAATCCCCCTTCTTTGCCATCATTTTTTATCACCCCAAATTATCTTCTGATATACTTTCTAATATCTGCCATCAAAGCATGTGGAAGTGGCATATCTATCATTGACTTTAATCCTGGCTCTGAATTAATAACATGAGGAATCATATTTACTGCAACTGCAATTGTTCCTATTCCTCCTGGAGTTTCTGGCTTTATTGAAAGGCTAAGGTTTGGATCTCCTTCAATCCAAATGTAATCTCCTGTTTCAACGCCTTCTAAATGTGGATGGATCTGTTGTGGATGTTCAAGCGTTATTACAACTTCTCCATTCTTCTTTCCATACGCAATATGTTTACATCCTGCTACCATTCCTGGTTCTACCTTAACATGTGGAGTTTCTCTATAAACACTTGATATAATTGGCTCTCTTGTTTCAACAACTTCGTCGATTTCAATTCCAAGAGCATCTGCAATCATTGGGATTGACTGTTGGAAACCAATGTGACCTACTATTGTTCCTTCCTTGATTCCCTTTTCGAATTCTTCAGGAGTAGTTCCTACACCCTGTGTTCTCATAACTGTTGGTCCGAAGGGTGAAAGGTCATTGATTCTTGCTGCTCTAATCTTGTTTACTCTTCTGCATGCTGCTGATAAAACAATTATTAAAGTATCAAGAACAAATCCTGGGTTAACTCCTGTTCCAAGAATAGTTACACCATTTTCCTTAGCAAGTCTATCCATTTCCTTTGAAAGCTCTGGTTCAATTGTATGTGGATATGACATTTCTTCTGCAATTGTAATAACATTCATCTTATGCTCTACTGCCATCTTAATTTGTGGGAAGACATTCTTTACAAATGAATCTGTTGCAATTATGCAAACATCAGCCTTTACAGAATCTAATACTGCCTTAGCATCTGTTGAAGTTAACACACCAACCTTTCTGTCAAGTCCTAAATATTCTCCAAGGTCCATGTTTGCCTTTTCAGGTTGTCCAATTATAGCACCTACTATTTCAATTCCTTCCTTATCTAGGATCATCTTTGCCATGCCACCGCCCATGGCACCGATTCCCCACATAACAACTTTTACTTTATCCATAAGATTACCCCCTTAATTTTAAAAATATTTTCACTTAAATTAATAAGCAAATATCGTGCCAAAGTTTTTATTATATTTAAAAAAATTTTTAATTTTTAATAAATAAAAATTTACTTTTTATCAAACTATTTCGAATATTTATGCATGATTTTAGAATAGTCTAAAAATTCTGCTTTGATGCAAAAATTTTTGCAATTGTTAAAGTAACTACAAATCCCATTTTATAAAATTTCATAAAATAAAAAATCGGTCATGCAAAATATTTTGCACGACCATGCCTAATTTTCGTCATTTTCATTAATTTTATATTTTTTCATTTTATGTTGAAGGGTTTGTCTTTTTATTTTTAATTTTTCTGCTGCTTTTGTAATGTTGTAACCTGTTTCTTCTAATGCCTTTAAAATTAATTTTTTTTCAATACCTTCTAGATATTCATCAAGACCAACTTCATCCATAATATCCATGTTTGCTGTCCCCGATAAAGACTTTTTCTTAAATATTTTATCATGATTTATTCCTGAAAAATGTTCTTCCTTTAAAATACTGCCGCTTGCTAAATTCATCGCACTTTCTAAATAATTTTTAAGTTCTCTAACATTGCCAGGCCAATCGTAGGACATAAAGGCATCATAAACTTCCTTTGAAACATCATAAACATTTTTATTAAGTTCTTTATTGTATTTTTTTATAAAATACTTAACAAATAAGGCTATATCCTCCTTTCTCTCTCTCAAAGGAGGAATTGTAATATTAATCACGCTCAGCCTATAATATAAATCCTTTCTAAATTTTCCGTTTAGAATTGCTGTATACGGATCCTCATTGGTAGTTGCTATAACTCTAACATCGATAGGGATATCCTTAAGTCCCCCAATTCTCCTTACATAACTTTCCTGCAAAACCCTCAAAAGCTTTGCCTGAAGTGAAAGAGGCATAGAATTTATCTCATCAAGAAGAAGTGTTCCGCCATTAGCCTGTTCAAAAAGCCCTGGTCTGTCTATTGCACCTGTAAACCCCCCCTTTACCGTTCCAAATAAGATCCCCTCCAAAAGGCTTTCAGGTAGGGCAGCACAGTTTACTGCAATAAAGGGTTTGTTTTTTCTTGCACTTTCATTGTGAATGCACCGTGCAAAAACTTCTTTTCCTGTTCCTGTTTCACCATAAATTAAAACTGTTGATGATGACCTTGACGCCTTTTTGGCTATCTCGATAGCCTTTAAAAATTTGGGACTTAATCCAATAATATTTGAAAAAGTGGTATAATCACTAGAAATTCCTTCATCAGTTCCTTCGGTTAGTTTTATTATATTATCATAAAGCTCCTTAACCTTAGTAAAATCTTTGGAAATCTCAACTGCCCCTAAAATTTCTCCATCCTTAATAATCGGAACTGTTGTATTTACAGATGTGATGTTATATCCCTTTTTATTTAAATATGTCTGATATCTATCTATTATAGCCTCTCCAGTTTTTAACGCATGTAAAAGGGTGCTGGAATTTTCATTTAGGCTTGGGAAAATCTCAAGAAGATTTTTCCCTAAAACCTCCTCTTCATCCATCCCCTCTAAATTAGCCATTGCTTTATTATATATTATTGTATTGCCTTCTTTATCAATAACATGAATACCCTCTTGTGTGTATTTTAAAATTATTTCAAGCAGTTCCTTATAAAAACTCATTCTCCCCTCTCCCATGAACCTATTTCATTAATAAGCCAAAGAAGTGCTAAATTTGTTGTCAAAAGTCTAATCCTTTGTCTATCTCCAGAAAGCCTTAATTCCTTATATTTTTCCTTACCATTAAAATAAAGTCCAAGATAAACAAGGCCTACAGGCTTTTGTTCTGTTCCACCTAAAGGACCTGCAATCCCTGTTGAAGAAATCCCAATATCAGAGTTTGAAGTTAAAGCAGCTCCCCTTGCCATTTCAATTGCACATTCTTTGCTTACCGCACCAAAACTTTTTAAAGTTTCTTCACTAACATTAAGCCTTTTCATTTTTGATTCGTTACTATAAGTTACTAACCCCTCCACCAAAGATGCTGAAATTCCTGGAAAATTAACAAGCCTTGATGTTATCATCCCTCCTGTGCAGGATTCTGCTACGGCGATTTTTAAATTATGCTTTAACAAAAGATTTCCTAAAACCTCCTCAAGGCTAGTATCTCCTTCACCATAAACATATCCTTCTAATCTTTCATTGATTTCCTTAACTAAAGGTTCAATTAGCTCTATGGCCTCCCTTTCATCCTTTGCTTTTGCAGTAATTCTTAAGGTAACCTCTCCATCCTTAACGTATGGAGCTATAGTCGGATTTGTCTGGTCTTCTATTAAATCCTTAATCCTATCCTCAACAAAACTCTCTCCAATTCCTGCAATTCTTAAAACCTTTGACATAAGAATATTATCAGTATATCTTAAAAGAATTGGAACAACCCTATTCTCAAATAAAGGAATCATCTCCTTAGGAGGTCCAGGCATCATAATTAAGACCTTACCGTTTTTCTCAAAATATATTCCAGGTGCTGTCCCATAATCATTTTTTAGAGCCTTAGCTCCTTCAATTATCAAAGCTTGTTTTTTTATCCCCTCAGTTAATGGGAGCTTCCTTCTCGAAAAATATTCTTCTACTGATCTTAATGTTTCTTCATCTAAAATCAAATTTTTATTAAAATATTTTGCAGCAACTTCCTTAGAAAGGTCATCCTGAGTCGGTCCAAGTCCCCCAGTTGTTATCACTATATCGCTTCTTTTAAATGCAATTTCAAATGCATCCATAAGTCTTTTTTCATTATCCCCAACAACAGTTTGATAGTAAACAAATATTCCAAGATCCTTTAGCCTTCTTGCTATATACTGTGCATTTGTATTAACGATATCACCAAGCAATAGCTCAGTTCCAATTGAAATTACCTCCGCTATCATATTACCCTCCTAATTTTTACTATTTTTATATTCCTCCAAAAGTTCTATTATCTTTACTGTGCATCTTTGACCTCTGCAACTACCTGAACCTGCTCCAGTTTTTCTTTGAATCTTTTCTAATGTGTCAGCTCCTTCTTCTATAGCTTTTTTTATACTTGCTCGTGAAATGCCTTTACACAAACAAACTTTAGTAAGTTTATCAAGAATCTCATTATTTAACTTATTATTCACATAACCACCTCCCTACTATTATACCACAACAAAAGAATAAGTAGCCTATACAGGCTACTTATTCTATATCCTTTCATTCTTTATAATCTTCATCTCATCTAAATTCAAAACAGTAACTCCAACATTGGAAATTACGAACATTAACTTGTCAACAAATACTGCCCTATATCCATAATCATAGGCCTCAACTTCGCTAACGCCCTTTAACAAATCCATATGGGTAATCTTTTGTAGTAATTTAATTTCATTATCGTTAATCCTTAAAAGACAAAGTCCTCTAAATATTTGAGTATATGAATCATCATCCCTCGTTTCATACAAATCAAAGGCATAAAGATCATATGGTTTATATACAGTTAACGCCTTATGGTTGTATAGAGATTCTGAATAGCTTCCCCTTCCTCCTATTTCAAGCTTAGAAATTTGTTTTGGTTTTTCTAAATTTGAAATATCAAACAGAGCAATCTTTATTCCCTTATTTATTACCCTGCCTTCTAAATCCGCTGTTTCTAAACCTATTCCTATAAGTCTATTTTCTCCTAATGGATGAAGGTAAGTGCTGTATCCTGGTATCTTTAGATATCCTAATATCTTAGGACTATAAGGATTTTCAAGATCTATGACGAATAATGGATCCACCTGCTTGAAGGTTACCATATACATTTTTTCTCCATCAAATCTTACCGAGTAAATCCTCTCACCCTCAGCAATATTTCTTATGCTGCCTGCTATTTTAAGATTTCTGTCCAAAACAAACACGTTATTGCTAGTATTAAATTGATTTCCATTGTAACTTTCTTCAGTGGTTGCAATTCTAAAATATCCATCATATTCATCCATTGAAAATTGATTTATTATATATCCATTAACTTCACCATATCCCTTGTAAACTACATCTTTTTGTAAGTTAAACTTATAAATAAGGGTTTTTTGCTTATAATTATCTAACGATTGAACTGTATCTTGACCATTATTTTTTTCCATTGGTTTTATTGTTTCAGTTTGGGTTGTTATAAGATAAAGATTTTCTTTAGACATATACATCTGATAAAAATTTCCTAAAACCGAATGCATTTTAAAGGTAAGATCACCTAAATTTATATTAGATATTACTGTAAAACTGGAACTTATATTATTTTCATTGTATAAAACATTTTTAGGTTCTATATAATTCTTATTATCAGGTTTATCATAATCTACATAAAATGGTAGAACCTTTTCACTTTTATCTTGAATAAAATAACGCAGCCATTTATTAGTTACAAGATAGAAATTATCCCCATTTATTCTGCTGGATAGCACATTTCCCGAAACTTCAAATTGCTTAACTAAATTAATTTTTTCAATATCATTAATATCATATATTGAAATTAAAGTCGTCTCATCACCCCACCTTATAGGCATAATATCAACTTTTTCACTTGGCGTTGACTTTTTATATGGCTCTTCCGTTTCTTGTTCGTATCTAATCAATCCGGATAATAAAACTAAATATTTTTTATCTTCCTTTTCATAAATAAACATTTCTCTTAAATAGAGGTTATTTAAGTCAGCATTTATTATATTTGCATATAGATCTTTTCCCTTTAGCCTTTTTATTATTTCAGCCCTATCGTTCGCCTTAAAAATTATCAGTTCATTTTTATAATTGTTAATTGAATATATATATTTCCCATCGGTTTTAATTATATCCGCCTCATCTATACCTTCTACTTGAACATTTGTAGTAGAATGGGCAGGACTTGCTGATTTTGCACTTTCTTGAGCAAGATTAAATACACCATCCCTTGCTGGCATTCCAACGCTCTTTAAGGCATTTAACAAATCCTTTTCACTTTTAGCTGCTTTAAGTTCATAGCTTTTCACAACCTTTATTCCTTTAGAATTATTCACAGCAATAGCAACATAGCTTAAAACAATAGCAAAAATTACTGCAAAAACTAGAGAAACCTTTGAAAGTAAAAAACTTTTAAATTTATTTCCATCATCTAAGCATCTATTTAAAGTCTTAGTCTTCAAATCCTTTGAAGCCTTAATCTTGTCAAGTTCGGATAAATCAAGCCTTTTTCTGTCATCCTTCATAATCAACAACCTCCCCTTCATTGAAAATATTTTTTAGCTGATCCCTTGCCCGTTTTAATCTACTTCTCACTGCAGTCTCTGATATCCCAATTGTTTTTGCTATTTCTATCGTATTGAAGTCAAAATAATAATATAAAAGAATAACTTCTCTGTATTTAGGAGGTAAATTTAAAACCGCCTTGATTACTTCATGCTTTTTAATTTCATCTATTACCAAACCCTCTACATCGGTAGAACTGTTTTCCTTTATTTCATCTAAAAATATAAACCTTTTAATCCAAGCACTTTTTAAATAGTCCTTGCAGACATTTATCGCTATACGGATAATCCATGTTTTTTCGCTTGAATCCCCTCTAAAATTCTTTAGGTTTTTATAAACCTTTATAAACGTCTCTTGAAACAAATCCTGCGCTGCAGCATAGTCCTTTGTATATACAAAACAAATTCTCAAAACATCATCGCCATATTTTTCTACTAAATCTTCAATTTTCCTTGAATCCTCCGCTCTATCCACGATTAACCCTCCCTTCAACCTTTAGACGACTTTCATATGCTTTTCGTTGCATAAATTTAGGGGACATATGTCCCCTAAACTTCTACTTTACTTGCCATCTCATATCCTTTTTGAAACAAGTCAAAGCAAAAATCCTTTTCAAACCTTATTGTATCCTCAGGATTTATTTTAAAATTTGGTTTAAACACAAATAGATCCTCTTCTTTATAATACTTATAAATATATTCAGGAACTTCAAAGGTATCCCTAAGGGCAATAATAATTATTTTATCCATCCTGTGATTAATAAAAGGCTGTAAAAGACAATTATTCATAATCCCTCCATCAAGTTTAAAGCCATCGTATAAGCCTAACAAAACATCCTGAGTAAACCTTTCAAATAAAAGTTTTGTATCGAACATTTTGCCTTTAAAATCCACTAAAGCTTTATTATAAGGCAAAAGCGAGCTTACTTTAACAGCCTCTAAGGCGTCTTGCTTCCCCTTTCCCTTTATATCAACGATGACTTCATACAAGCTGCTTTTTTTGATTAAAACATAATTTATATAAACATGTTCTATCTTTTCATCTTCACCTTCTAGCGAATATAGTTCGTTTATTATCTTAGAATTATCGATTACCTTATCCAGCGAAGATTTATATCTTTCACCGTCCATATTTATCCAAAAGTCATATAATCCTTCATAGGCATTTTTCATCATAAAATATGCATTTATAGCTCCAATGGATGTTCCTGAAACAATATTTATGTTAAGGCCCTTTTCCTTCAAAGCCTTTATTATCCCAGCCTGAAAGGCTCCCTTAGCACCACCACCAGTTAAACATAATCCATACCTCAATTTGCATCGCCTCCATAAAAATTATATATCTATTCCTATTGTTTTAGCGCTCTGATTAGGCACCTTTACAAGCAAAATCCCACCAATGATAAACAAAATTATTATACTAAAAACACCATTATTAGTCCTTCCTGTAATTTGAGCAACAAGACCAACTAAAAATGGTCCCATTATTGCCGCAAATTTACCAAATATATTATAAAATCCAAAAAATTCGTTTGAGTTCTCCTTTGGAACAAGCTTTCCGAAATACGAACGGCTGAGGGCTTGAATTCCTCCCTGGGATGTTCCAACCAGCATCGCAAGGACCCAAAAATCTAAAGCCGTCTTTATAAAGTATGCATAAATACATATAAATGTATATATGCCTATTGCAATAAGGAGCATAAATTTTCCGGAATACTTTTCAGCAAGTCTGCCATACAAAAGTGCAAAAGGAAATGCCACGAATTGAGTCACAAGTAAAATTATAAGAAGAGTTGTGGAACTTATCCCAAGATCCGACCCATAGGCTGTTGCCATCTTAATTATAGTATCTACTCCATCTATATAGAAGAAATAAGCAAGAAGGAATATAAATATGCTCTTGTGTTTTTTTATTTCCCTTAAGGTTTTAAAAAGTCTTTTAAAACTAGACAAAACAGGATTTTTTTCTATTTCTACATAATGGACTTGTTTTACATTTTTAAGCATTGGAATTGTAAATACTCCCCACCATATGGCAGTTATAACAAATGAAATTCTCGATGCAGTTTCTATGCTCATAGGAATCTTTTTAAATTGTGCAAGTATTATTATTGCTATACAGATAATAAATGGGATTGTGCTTCCTATGTATCCTAGACCATAGCCCATTGTGGATACCCTATCCATCCTATCCTCCGTCGTTACGTCAACTAAAAAGGCATCATAAAATATATTTGCCCCGGCAAAGCCAACTTCTGTAATAAAATATATAATAAGAAGAACCAGCCATTGATCCTTTGGAAGGGCAAGCATTGCCGTTGAAATTACTCCAAGCATGAAAAAGAATCTAAAAAACTTTTTCTTATAACCTTTATAGTCAGCAATAGTTCCTAATATCGGTGCTAGAATTGCAATCAACAACGTTCCAAAGGAATTTGCATAACCCCAATAGGCCGTTGAAATGTTTTTTTCAATTCCTGCAGAATCAGTTATCATTTTAAAATACAAAGGTAAAATAGTTGAGGTCACCGTCATCGAGTAGGCTGAATTAGCCCAATCATAAAGGGCCCAGCTCCTTTCAAGCTTATTAAGCTTCATAAAAATCCCCCTAACATTATAATTTCAAACCTAAAATTTTATCAAAAACCTTCTTAAAATCTGTGACCTTTTTTAAACCGCTAATATCTACCTCTTTATCGCTCAATGCAAAAAATGTTTTATGTTTTACAGGAAGCTGTCCATGAACCGCCTTATAATTTGACGGAGAAATTACATCTCCAAAATGTTTGCTTGAAAAACTATAGCCCTTGCCGCCCTCCAACATTAAAAAAGCAGCTTCATCAAATCCTAAGTTTACTGAATCCTCCCTTGTAAATATCCTTTCAATTGCATTAGGATAGTATTTATTAAATTCATCTAAAACTTCCATAACCTTATTTTTAACTTCTATATTACTATCATCCTTCAAATAAACATAAGCCGAACCGTCGCAGGATTTTAAATAGACATCATAATCTATAATCCTTCCCTTTTTATCCTCCCTTATCAATCCCCTTTCTAAAAATAATTTGTTTAATCTGATCTCTTTTTCAACATCTAAACTTCCATGATCTCCAAGAAGGCAAAGAATTGTATCCTTTGAAATCCCTGCATCCTCAATTGCCAGTCTTATCTTTGAAAGCCTAATATCGTGCCTTTTTAAAGCCTCCATAACCTTATTAGATTTTGCGCCATATTTATGTTTATGTGTATCGACATCGGTAAAATGAATGAGCATGAGATTAGGCTTATATTTTTTTATGGTATATAATGAACATTCAAGGACAAAATTATCTAGGTCTGGCTGATTAAAGGATTTGAAAAGATGTCCAAAGCGCCTTACAAGGTCGAGCTGGTAAAAAAAACTTCCAGAGGATAAGGATACTGTAATCTGATTTTGCCATGGTCTATTTGCAAATATTTCAGGCATATTGTATTTTATGTTAGCCTTTGCTGTAACCGGCCATAAAAGTGCAGCAGTAATTAACCCTTTTCTTGCTGCAACATCAAATAAAGTATCCGACTTTATATATTTTCTTTCCCAATACCAATCCGGTCTTCTCATCCTTGGTTGAATTAATGTATTATTAATAACTCCATGCTCCCTTGGAAGTTTGCCTGTCATCATGCTGACATGAATTGGATATGTTAAGGTTGGGTAAACAGGTTCTACGTCAAAGGTATAATTTGCATTAACTAGAAACTCACTAAAATTAGGCAAAGCCTTTATTACATCAAAATCATCTTTAGATACAGCATCAAAGGAAACGATAATCAAATGTTTAAACACTTTATTTTCCATTATAACACCCCAAAAATAAAAATCTGCCCTTTTTACAATTATACGTCAATTGTAAAAAAATAACAACCACCCTTATCTTTAATTGTATGATAAAAGGCAGTTCCAACTTTTATTGAACTGCCTTAAAATTTTATATAAATCTTGCAACCTCATTGGCGCTTGTTATAGCTTCCCAGGCTCTTCCTACCTGTCTTGCATCACCAATAACGTAAATTTCCTTTGCTGCTCTTTCTCTTAAAAGCTTATAATAAAATTCATCGTTTGCAATGCCACCTGTAGCAAATACAACATAATCCGTATCTATTACTATTTCTTCTGTATCCTTAGGATCAAGCTTCCTTTCAAAAGGATTATGGATATTTTCTGGAATTAAAGTCCTCCAAGGTGTATAAGGATCTTTTCTTTTTCTATTTGCCTTTATATAAACCCTTTCTTCATCAAACTTTACTACCTCTGAGGAGGTATAAGCTTTAATTGGGGTTTTTATCGCATCCTCCTTTTTACCTGATGGTGATCCCATGCCCATCATCATCCAAAGTAGCATTGCTCTATTTGCATGAACCACACCTGTCATAAGATCGGGAAGCTTTTCGATAATGGTTACCTCCAAATTCCTTTCAAATGCAAGGGAATATGCAACCTCACAGCCTACTAATCCTCCGCCAACTACTGTAACCTTTTTTACATCATGAGGGATCGCCATTCCCTTCATCAAAAGCTCCCTTGCCTCCATATATCTTATCCTTTCAAGTCCTTCTATTTTAGGAATAAAAGGTTTAATGCCATTTGCACATATTATAACATCATATTTGTCCCTAAGATCCTCGATTTTAACTTCCGTATTAAGTCTTATATCTAACCCCTTCTCCTTTAATAAATTCATTTGATAGTTTAAGTTTTCTATATATCTTGCTACGTCATGTTTAATTTTCATTGTGCTGCCTGCTAGTAGTTGTCCTCCAAGCTTATCGCCCTTTTCAAACAAAGTAACTTCGTGCCCCCTTAAAAAGGCAGTTTTTGCAGCTTCGCATCCTCCAGGTCCTCCACCAATGACGGCAACTTTTTTTACCGTATGTGCCCTTTCAATTTTTTTGCAATCTTCAAATCCAGTATAGGGATTTATTGCACAGCAGGGATGTCCCCCTAATATAAAGGATTGAATACATCCTTCTTGATCCCCTATGCAGTGGTTTATTTCCCTTATTCTTCCTTCATAAACCTTCTTAGGCCAATAGGGGTCCGCAAGGAGGGGTCTTCCAAGCATAATAAAATCTGCAAATCCATCCTGCAAAACCTTTTCAGCAACCTCAGGTTTTCCAAGTTTTCCCACTGCTATAACCTGCGCCTTTATTCCTTCCTTGTTGAAATAATCCTTCAATCTTTTTGCAATTTCCTCTACATAAGGCATATCATCAAAGTATGCTGGCGGATGAGGGAAAAACCAGTTATCATAGCAACCCTTATCTACATCAAAGGCATCAACTCCTGCCTCTGCAAGAACTTTACAAAACTCAAGTCCCTCCTCTATCGTCCTTTCCATACCTTTAAATCTTTTTTTGAATACATCATCACCATAGGATTCCCTAAGTCCTTGAGTTAAGTCTACTCTATATATTATAGGGAAATCCTCCCCACATCTTTTCTTGATTTCTCTTACCACATCAACAGCAAATTGAAATTTGTTTTTATATCTTCCAAACTTCCTTCTATTCCAAGGAGCAGAAGTTAATTGATCCATAAGATATCCTTCATGGCCATGTAGCTGAACTCCGTCAAACCCACTTACCTTTGCGTTAACAGCCGCCTGGCCAAAATTTTTGACTATTTTCCTTATCTCCATATCGGTAAAGGGAATATGTGGAACTTGTGGAACATAAAAGTTTCTATTGAAGGATGCAGATTTTAATAATTTCCCTTTAAGGGCTGGTTCAGGTGAACCTACCCTTCCAAGGCCTGCTGTTAGCTGAATAAATATCTTTGCATCATAGGAGTGAACTGCACTCGTTAAGTCCCTCCACCCTGAAAGCCTTGTTCTTGATGAGCCATCGATCCTTGGAAAATACGTAGTATCGTTGTCCTCAGAAACAGTTGGATCTATCCCATAGGAAACAGGAATTAAACCTGTAATTAGAAGTCCTGTGCCTCCCTTTGCCCTTTCAGCAAAATAATCTATCATCTTTTGAAGGGGCCTTCCAATAGGATCAGCCATGTTTATGTTTCCCATTGGTGCCATTATGATTCTATTTTTAATTTTGCATTTTCCAATATAGCCAGCCTCAAATAACTTTGAGTATTCCATACCCATCCCCCCTATTCTATGATAATTGTGCCATCTTCCTTAATCTCAAGGATATCCCCCGTTTTAACTGTATTTAAAAATTCTTCTCCTAACTGGTCAATTGTAATTATTCTTTTATTTACCCAAACATCGCTTAAAATTACACCCGCCGCTGCTAAAGAATCTATATGCCCTGAAAAAAGCATAGCCGCCGGTGCAGTCCCAAGCCTTGCAACTGCTTCTAATACCATTCCTCCTGTTGTTGAACCAATTGTAGTCGGTAGACATATTATTTTATCCGTCAAATCCTTTCCAAATAACTCTTCATTATTCTGGTCAGCACAAATAACCCTTTTGGATTTTTTTAGGGCGCTTTTCTGAAAGGAAGCAAGTATATTAAGACCCTTGTGGGTTACAACCGCTTCGCCCTTAAAAATTCCTCCTAACACTACTCTTCCCTTGAAGATTTTCGGCATAATATCCCCCCCTAATATCCCCTAACTATTCTATCTAAAATCTCGTCATCTAAATAAAATCTTGCTGTCGAATAGGTTCTTAATTTATTTGAATTGGTTATAACTGCCTCTTTTGCACATAAGGGATTATTCATATACATCAAAGGACAGATATAAGTTATTTTTGCTCCCGTTTGAATCAACCTATTATATGACTTCTCATCCCGTTTAAAGGCATCAATAACATCCGGTGGCGCACATAAAATAGTTGTTATCTTTAATTTCTTTTGTCCTACATTTTCAAGAGCCTTTACTATTCTTTCCGTCCAATAATAAAGTTGATTTAAAGAAAGGTGTGGACATCCGATAAAGCATACCTTAGGTTTTGCATTTATATTCTTCCACATTATAGGATAGGAATTAATTACCCTTTTAATTTCTTCATCATCTATAACATAGGTCTTATATCCTTCCTTAAGAAGCTGCCTTCCCATTTCAGCTGCTTCAGGAGTTATATTTTCAACATGATAAAGTCCAACGGCACCATTTGATGCACTTGCAGCCCCCATGTCCTTTAAATAATCCTTGGTATCTTCAGAAAGTCCTGTGCCTAAAAATCTATCTAGCCCTATTATGTAGGGAACATCCTCAACTACCTTCATTCCTATTGCGCTTCCTAAAACTTGAGGGTTAGGCAATTTGCTTGTTTTTACTTCTACTAACCATGTTGCTCTTCTTCCTTCATCTGTTAGAAAACCAAACTCCGGTGTTTTTCCTAAAATCCCCGACATTAGTTCTATTATTCCTGAGTTTCTATTAGTTCTTGCACCAATAACTGAATTAGCATAAACTACTGCAGATGATTCCGCCCAGGCAAGAATATCTCCCTTTTTAGGAATATTCCCAACTTCAGGTAGATAACAAGCACAGGTAAATGCATTATCATCCTTAAGGCCTACAGCCCTTAATTGGTCTTCATAATCCTTTTGCTTTCCATACATCACTTTAAAAACTAGTTTTTTTAAAATATTAACAGGAACATTGCAATAATCCAAAGGTCTTGGATCAACCGTAAAGGGCTTTTGGGCCTTAATGTTTGATTTTATAAGTTCCTCCATCATTTCAAAGACAGGCGTTAGCATAGGAATGCCGAAGGAAGTAACAAGATGGACTGGTCCATCTAATTTCACAAGTCTTTTAGCCCCAAAGGTTTGTCCATACAATACCACCGTTTTCATAACCTTTTGAAGGGTTTCCCCAAACTCCCCTTCTAAAATCTTTTTTTCCTCATCAGTTAAAAACATGCCGTTCCCCACAGGAATCCCCCCTTAAGTTTAAATTTATTATTAAACCCACCCTTTTAGGTGGGATTATTTAATTATTTAATAGGCTATTTAGTTCCTTTGTCATCCTTTCTAATTCACTAAAGCTCTTTACTATATCCTGCACTCTTTCCTCCTGTGACTCTATGCTTGCCATAACCTCCTCCATAGCGGCGGTGTTTTCCTCTGTAAAGGCTGCTATAGTTTGAACCTCATGGCTTACCTTAGAGGAAGAAGTTTTTATACCTTCTAATCCATTGTCCACATCGTTAGAATAAGCAAGAACATTCTGGCTTATTGTTAATATATTTTTAAATATCTCATCCACTTTTTCTTTTGTCCTAATGCTTGTTTCTGCCGCTTCCTGGCCTAAGTTAACCTTTTCAGCAACATTTTTTGTTTTGATTTCTATATCCTTTAAAATATTTGCAATCTCCTCTGTTGCCCTTCTTGAGCTTTCTGCAAGCTTTAAAACCTCACTTGCTACAACTGCAAAACCTTTACCATGCTCTCCTGCCCTCGCAGCTTCTATAGAAGCATTCAAAGCTAAAAGATTAGTTTGAGCTGCAATTGAAGTTATCGCATTTAATATTGATGATATTTCGCTGTTTTTATTGTTAAGTTCCTTCATTAGCTCAACAGTATTTATAATTATTTCATGCACCCTATTCATATCCTGTGAAAGTCCCTCTATGCTATCTTGACCATGTTGTGAAATCTCAGCAATCTCCTTTGATGCCCTTTTCATTTCGCCAGATTTCAGTAAAAGTTCTTCTACATTTTTATCTATATCTATAATCGATTCACTAATACCGTTTACGCTTATTGTTTGAGAATCCACTCCCTTTAAAACCTCAGAATATGCAGATGAAATATCAGATGTAATGTGCCCAACTGCCTCAACATTGTTTTGCAAATTTGAACTAAAGCTTAATAAAAATTCCACCGTCCTTTTAACCTCTTTCAATACCCCCTCAATTTTTTCCTTTGCTGTTGTTGCCTCATTTTGTTTTTCATCAAGCTCATTTCTCATATTTTCTCCTATTTTACTTTGTGCAATTAAGATTGCAGTATATAAAACTAAATAAAGGTTTAGAGAAATTAACGTTTTTTGCGGAACGTTCTGAAACATAGTATCTCTATATGCAAAGAAGGAGTAATTCGTTAGTATAAGGCCTAATATGCCTGAAACTATAATAACTCTATAATCATGATAAAGGGAAATAACTGCTATACTAAAATATATTATTAATACGTTTACAAAAGAAGTGGATCCCGTTGAGGCGTTTAATATCATATACGAAAAGATTATTAATGAGACGGCTATTAAATACTTAATTGATTGAATAAATTTTCTTTTAACAATCAAATAAGTTATAATGGTTGATATTATTCCTCCGGTTATTGCAACTGATAAAATTGTTTTCATAGGAAGCTTGTTTGCAATATCTACAATAACTCCGAGCACAAGAGACAACCACAAAAGCTTAATAAGAAGTTTGTTCCTTTGATGAAGCATTTCCAAGTCCTTCATTTAAACCCCTCCATTTACTTGACATTTTTCACAATATTTCCACAAAATAGTTATCGTCTTAATCGTTATAAACTTAACATGCTTTATTAATTTTTAAAAAGATTCTAAAATTTAAGCAAAATTTAACTAAAAATTAATTCACAACCGTTATATATATCACATATATTAGCAATGACATTGCTATTATTTAGTTGGGTTAAATATGTTAAATAAAGGCGATTTTCATATTCATAGCAATGCTTCTGATGGTAAATATAGCCCCACTGAAATAATTATAATATCAAAAATAAATAAAATCGATGTCATTTCAATTGCTGATCATAATACAACAGCTGGAATATCAGAGGCAGTTGAAGCAGGTAGAAATTATGGTGTATCAGTAGTCCCTGCTGTTGAACTTTCGACTAAATTTAATTGCGAAAGCGTTCATTTGTTAGGATATTTTGAAATAATCTTTATCAACATGATACATTCCAGGAAATACTAAAGCTTATTAAATCCCATAGGTTTAAAAAAGTTAGAAAAATACTAGAAAATCATATAAATTTAGAACTTAAGGAAGGCAAATTATCCTGTCTTGAGGGAATAAATTTATTAAGATGCTTTGGAGCATCAGTTGTTTTAGCTCATCCCATGCGAATATCCAATAAAAACATAGAACAAGTTTTAAGTCTTCCCTTTGATGGTATTGAAGCCAAATACTCAAATACTGACTTCAATACATCTCTTTATTTTATAAACCTTGCATTATCAAAATTTTCATTTTATACGGCAGGTTCTGATTTTCATTCAATCAAAAATAAAAATTCAAAACATAGTTTTATTGGAACAGTTTATCTTAACAATAGTGAAATAAAATATTTCTTTAAAAAGTCTGGAGCTATGCTACTGAACTGAAAGAATTTATCCTCACCTTGCAAGTCCTTTTTTCTCCAAGAATAATTATTATGACAAAATTAAAGGGACAGTTGCTCTTTTGATTAGAACTGTCCCTATCTTTCATTAACATTCTTTGCTAAATTTAATTTTTACTTTACTTTCCACGCAATATTCAAAATTTCCCTTTTTTCTTCATCCGATTTTGCCAAAGCTACTCTTTGTAAAAGCTCCTTCTCAAGATGGTCTCTATTTTTAACAAAAATTTCCCTATCGATTTTACCTTCCTCAACTTGCTTTATAAATTCCCTTTCCCTTCTCCAATATTCAACTGCCTCTTCTAAATCATCCTCATAGAAAAATACATCGCTATCTATAAACCAAAGGGGCTTATATGTTGACAAACAGGGCAGCGATGATCCTGTAGCCCATATATTAATTTGTCCATCAATAAGTTCTACAACCATACTTCCTGTTGTTTCACTTGAAATCATGCTTTTTTCATGCATGCAAATATTTTTCATTGAACCATTAAAAATATTTTTTGAGTTTAAATCTGTATGATATCTTAAAATCTCAAAAAGATCTTCTACTTTAAGTTTCCCCTTCTTTTCCTTTAAAAAATTATAAGTAATATTTCTTCTAAAATCTCCAGATGCAATTTTAGCAATCAATTTGTTTTCATATCTTTCTTTAAAATTGAAGTTTTTTCTATTAGTAACTTTATTATAGATAAATCCTTCCTCTGCATCGCTACTTAGCATATCATAGTCATCAGTTATACTTAATGAATTAGATATGCTGTCAAAATCCTCTATCTTCTTAAGGGCCCATTTTTTGTCTGCTGTTTCTAATTTATAAGCTGAATTAAAATCGGCTATTATAAAACTATTGTGATACCTTAAATTTTTTGTATATCCACATTTACCCCCCTGACCATAGGTTTTGATAAAATAAACAATATGTTCAACTGCCTCAAGGGCAGTTTTACTCCTCTCAAGAGCAAGCCTTAGCATATCCATACCTAAAAGTGCAGGAGGGCCCTGCCCTTCCTTTGTAAAAACCGCTTCGTTACCTATTACAACACCAAATTCGTTAACTCCCATCTCTGCACCATAAATCCATGAGGGCTTAAATAAAATGCAGTCGTAGGTTTCCTCAACCTGCGGAATTTCAATATAGGTGCATTTAACCTTTTCATCCTTACTATGTTTTTTTCTTGGAACCCTTATTATAACATGAGGTTCATCCTTTTCTCTATCGCTATTTTTGCCAAAAATAACAGCCCCATTTTTAGTCCAACTTTTAAGGGCAACTAAAGTATCACACATACAACACCCCACCCCAAAAATATTTATTTTAGAATTTCATTTAGAAACTTTTTATATTCTTCCTTTTCAAGCTCCTTCTTCAAATTGAAAATATTATAGCTACCTGTAGAAATAGAAGACCAACTTCCATTACCAGAAATTGTTATATCAAACACCCCAAACTCAACATCATATCCCATTTTTATAAGATAATCTTTAATCTCTTGTGCTCTTTTTAATTTCATCTCTTCTACCAAGGATTTATAATTTGTATATACATATTTAAACACAAGTCTAAAGTTTTCATCATTGATGATAATATTGTAAACATCAGGTCTATTTTCTTGTGCATATTTTAAATAACTTAAAATATAATAAGTAAATTCATAAAATGCCGTTCCACCTATTCTTTCATAATAAGTTGAGAAATTTTCAACTGTAAAAGGAATTTTTTTGACATATTCAAAGGTATCATAAACTGCTTTATCTCCGTGGTAATAAGCTTCATATTCCTGTAACAAGCCATATATACCATAAACATTGCTAGCATTTTGGCTACCACTAGAAACATACGTTTTCCATCTTAAAGTTTTCAAATTTTCTGGTATATTATTTAAAGCAAGTTCAGTTTTAAATAATTTGTCCGGAACAAATTTTACAACAATCGGTTGCCCATTCAAAATATGTGTTTGATTAATAATCCAAAATCGATTATTCCAGTCATATTGGCTTTTATTCATTATATTTTGGTAGTCATGACATTCCTCATGGACAGCAACTTTTATAGTATTAAATAATTCATCCATTTTCCACTTCTTAATAAGATTTAATATAGTATCATTCTTTTTATTTGCTACTGATTCTAAAATATAATAACCATCCTTGCAATAATTTTTTATTACATACTCGGCCTGCTCTTCAAGAGGCATATTAGGAAAATTTTTAATCTCTTCATCTATAATACTAATTAAACATTTATCATATGCTTTTTTATCATGAGAATAAACTGTTACAACTGAATGCCCTAATTTTTTGGCAAAAACTTTTCCATTATAAACTTCAACTATTTCTGGATTGCTGTTTATCCAAATTAAATCTTTATTTGTTGCATTGTTAGGATATACTTTTGCACTTAACTCATATGTTTCCCCTACCTTTAAATTTAATTTTCTTACATTTAAACTGATTTTTTCAACCTCATTGGGTTTTACTTGTATTATACAAGCTAGTCTTATATTTTTATCTTTAATTTCTGCCCTAATCTCTGCATAGCCAACTCCAATTGCTCTAACCCTTCCATTTTTATCTACACTAGCAACCCTATTATTGCTTGATGAAAAAGCAACTTTTAAATTATTTACACTTTGAGATTTTGAGATAACCTTTAAATTAAAACTCTCACCTATTTTTAAAATCTTTGATTTGAAGTTTAATTGGTAGCTTGTTTTATTATTTATACTGCTTTTCGCAAATACAGAAAAATTAAATAAAAATAAAAATAAAAGCAAAAAAATTAAACCCAATCTAACTCTTTTCATCTTGTCCTCCTAATATCCAATTAATCTCTAAAAAGGAGCCAGCTAGCTGGCTCCTTTTATGCATATAATTTAAACTTGTTTACAAGAGCTTTAACCCTTTCCCTTGCAGGTGTTAGATCCTTATCCCTATTTTCGATAACCCAATTTATTATATCTGCAATTTCTACCATTTCTTCTTTACCAAAGCCTCTTGTTGTAACTGCAGGAGTTCCTATTCTTATACCGCTTGTTACAAATGGACTTTCAGGATCAAATGGTATTGTATTCTTGTTAACTGTAATTCCAACTTCATCAAGAAGATGTTCTGCATCTTTACCTGTAATATACTTATTTCTTAAATCAACAAGCATAAGGTGGTTATCTGTTCCTCCGGAAACAAGCTTAAATCCTCTTTCCATAAGGGCATTTGCTAAAGTCTTTGCATTTTCTAAAACTTTTCTTTGATATTCTTTAAACTCTTCACTCATCGCTTCCTTAAAACATACCGCCTTTGCTGCAATAACATGTTCAAGGGGTCCCCCTTGTATTCCTGGAAAAATGGTCTTATCTATAAGTTTTGCATATTGTTCCTTACAAAGTATTGCACCGCCCCTTGGTCCCCTTAAGGTCTTATGGGTTGTTGTTGTAACAAAATCTGCATATTCAACTGGATTTGGATGTAGACCTGCTGCAACTAATCCTGCAATATGTGCCATATCAACCATCATGTAAGCTCCAACTTCATCGCAAATTTCTCTTATTTTCTTAAAGTCTATTATTCTTGGATAAGCGCTGGCACCTGATACAATCATCTTTGGTTTTTCCTGAAGGGCAAGTTTTCTAAGTTCTTCATAGTCTATAAATCCTTCTTCATTTACTCCATATGCTATAAAATTAAATAGCTTTCCTGAAAAGTTTACAGGACTTCCATGGGTTAAATGACCACCATGGGACAAATTCATACCAAGAACCTTATCCCCTGGCTCTAAAACTGCCATGTAAACCGCCATGTTAGCTTGAGAACCTGAATGGGGCTGAACATTAGCATGTTCTGCACCAAATAATTTTTTCATCCTTTCCCTTGCAAGGTCCTCTATAACATCAACATATTCACATCCCCCATAATATCTTTTTCCTGGGTATCCTTCCGCATACTTGTTTGTAAGTTGTGATCCCTGTGCCTCCATAACAGCTCTGCTTGTAAAATTTTCCGAAGCGATAAGCTCTATTTTGTTCTGCTGCCTTTCCATTTCCTTTAATATGTATTCATATACCTCAGGATCCACTTTTTTAACATTTTCAAGGCTCATCACAACACTTCCTTTCGCGAATTTTTGCAATATTTATAATTTTATTATAAATTTAATTATTATAAATATCAATAAAAAATTGCACACTTATACCTATACTGAATAATTTCATTCACACCTTGTAAAAAAAAGAAAAATCTCCCACGTCTAGTAGGAGATTTACTTCATAAACTTTAGTATAACATCGATAAGCTCTTGAATTTCCTTCTCGCCATCGAATTCTTGAGTTGCTGCCTTCATAATACATGATTTTGAATAATTTTCCAAAATCAAACCACCAACTTTGTTAATTGCAGCCCTCACTGCAGCTATTTGAATTAGTATATCAGAGCATTCCTCATTATTTTCAACCATCTTTTGAATTCCCTTTACTTGACCTTCAATTCTTCTTAGCCTTTTGATAATATCTTCCTTAGAGCAGCATTGAACCATTTTTATCCCACCTTATCTATAATTTGTAAATTGAAGCTCTATTCCAAAGTCCCTTCCCCTTAGCATTTGAATAACTGACTGCAAATCATCTTTGCTTTTTCCTGATACTCTTATAATATCATCCATTATTTGAGCTTGAACCTTAAGTTTTGTATTTTTGATTTCCTGAACTATTTCCTTTGCCTTTTCCTTTTCTATGCCGTTTTTAATTTTAACAGTTTCCCTTACTGTTCCACCTGTTGCCGCCTCAATCTTTCCTTCATCTAAAAACTTTGGCGACACCCCCCTTTTAACCATCTTAGCCTTCAAAATTTCTAATATGCTCTTTAGCTTAAATTCATCCTGAGCATGAATTTTTATTTCATCCTTGCCGTTAAATTCAACCTCTGCAACTACGCCTTTAAAGTCATATCTTTGTGATATTTCCTTTATAGTTTGGTTAACAGCATTATCTATTTCTTGAAGGTCTGGTTTTGAAACTATATCAAATGAATATGTTCCTGCCATAGTAACCTCCTTATAAAAATTATTCATGACCGATACTCACATATAATAATATACTAAATTTAACATTTTCTCAATTGATTATTACTTATTTTCTCCAAAAACTATATCTTTAATTACCTCACCGGCCATTATAAGACCTACTACCGAAGGCACAAAGGATATGCTTCCTGGGATTTGTCTTCTGTCAGTGCATTTTCTTGTTGCACCAGGTGGGCATACGCATCCTACCTTGCAGGACACAACTTCATCAAGCTTTGGCTTCATCGGTGGCTCCTTTGAATAAACAACCTTCAGTTTTTTAATTCCTCTTTTTCTAAGTTCGGTCCTCATGACCTTAGCTAATGGACACACACTTGTTTTATATATATCCTCAACCTCAAACTTAGTCGGATCAAGCTTATTGCCAGCCCCCATACTGCTTATTATTGGAATATTCATTTCATTGCATTTTACTACAAGCTCTATCTTTGAAGTTACTGTATCTATAGCATCAATTACATAATCTATGTCATTAGTTAATAACTTTTCAATGTTATCCTTTGAAACAAATTCTTTTATAGGTAGAACAACAGCCTTAGGGTTTATTTCTTTAACCCTTTCAGCCATTACCTCCACCTTTGGTTTTCCAACAGTTTTTGTTGTTGCATGTAGTTGTCTATTTATATTTGTTATACAAACATCATCATCATCTATTAAAATTAATCTTCCAACTCCTGAGCGTGCAAGAGCCTCAACAGCAAAGGATCCAACTCCTCCAACTCCAAATACTGCCACAGTGCTTTTTTTAAGCTTTTCAACACCTTCTTTTCCTAAAAGAAGTTCTGTTCTTGAAAAAGGTCCTAACATAGTTACCTCCTTACATACAAAAACCCACCATATCGCTGGATGGAATGATTGAACCTGCTCTCAGCAGGTGGGTGCCCTCCCCCATGCTTCTTGTTCCCTACCTTTAGTAGGCCTACATTCCACATGGGGAGCCCGGGCTCCCTTTTCGTAGGTGTTGGCTCAATACATAATCCATCCTGGCGAATACGGCAGGCTCTTTTATTTAATTATTAATATAACACCTTTTGTCGAAAATATCAATAGTAAACCCTTATGTAAATTAAGGGATTATTCTTTTTCAATAACAGTTATACCAAGTTCATCTAACTGCTTTTCATCAACCTCTGATGGAGCATTTGTAAGTGGGCAGGCTGCATTTTGATTCTTTGGGAAGGCTATAACATCTTTAATATTGTCAGTTCCCGTAAGGAACATAACAATCCTATCAAATCCAAAAGCTAATCCTCCATGGGGTGGAGGTCCAAATTTGAAGGCCTCAAGAAGGAAACCAAATTTTTCATAGGCCTTTTCCATCGAAAGTCCTAATGCCTTAAACATCCTCTCTTGAAGTTTTGTATCATGTATTCTAATGCTTCCTCCACCTATTTCTTCTCCATTTAGAACCATGTCGTAGGCCTTTGCCCTAACCTTTTCCGGATTTGTTTCTAATAATTCTATATCCTCATCCATCGGACTTGTAAATGGATGGTGCATTGCAACATATCTTCCTTCCTCTTCATCGTATTCAAGAAGTGGGAATTCAGTAACCCAAAGGAACTTAAATTCTTTATTATTAGGACCTATTAACTCAAGTTTTCTTCCAAGTTCAAGTCTAAGGGCCCCTAAAGCTGCAAAAACAGTTTTTGGTTTGTCTGCAACAATTAAAAGTAAATCTCCTGTTTCCGCCTGCATCTTGTTTTTAATTGCATTTAATTCTTCTTCTGATAAAAATTTTGCAATAGGAGATTTTATTTCTCCTTCCTTTAAGGCTATCCATGCAAGTCCTTTAGCTCCATAGGTCTTAACAAGTTCTTCAAGTTTATCTATTTCCTTTCTTGAAAATTCTGCGCATCCCTTTGCATTTATTCCCCTTACTGTTCCACCATTTGCTACAGTATCTTTAAATACTTTAAAATTGCTATTTTTTACCTCATCACTAATGTCAACAAGTTCTAACCCAAATCTTATATCCGGCTTATCCGAACCGTATCTTTCCATTGCCTCTTTATATGTTATCCTTGGGAAAGGAGTTGGAATATCTATATTGAGGATTTCTTTAAACAATCTTTTCATTAGCCTTTCGTTTAAGTCTATTACATCATCAATGTCCACAAAGGACATTTCAATATCTATCTGTGTAAACTCCGGTTGTCTGTTTGCCCTAAGGTCTTCATCCCTAAAGCAGCGAACAATTTGGAAATATCTATCAAACCCTGAAACCATAAGAAGCTGTTTAAAAATCTGTGGTGATTGAGGTAGAGCATAAAATTTTCCCGGGAAATTTCTGCTTGGAACTAAATAGTCCCTCGCACCTTCAGGAGTGCTTTTTGTAAGCATCGGAGTTTCAATCTCTAAAAATCCATTTTCATCCATAAAATCTCTTACTACCTTAGCTGCTTTATGCCTTATTATTATATTTCTTTGAAGGTCTGGTCTTCTAAGGTCTAAATATCTATATTTTAATCTTATTGCCTCTGAGGCATCTAAATTTTCCTTAATGTATATTGGTGGCGTCTCTGATTCTGATAATATTCTAAGTTCCTTTCCTTTAACTTCAATCATTCCCGTTGGTATATTTGGATTTGGAGCTTCCCTTAAAACCACTTCACCAATAACTGCAATAACATATTCACTTCTTAACTCCTGTGCTTTTGTAAAAGCCTCTTTATTTATTTCCTCACCAAATACAACCTGAACAATTCCCGTTCTATCCCTAAGATCGGTAAAAATAAGTCCACCAAGATCCCTTCTTTTTTGCACCCATCCCATTAAAACAACATTTTGTCCAACATGAATTTCCCTTAGTTCGCCACACATATGGGTCCTTTTTAAGCCCTTTAAAGCCTCAGCCATAATATCCCTCCTAAATCCTTTCTTTAATTACTTCATAAATATCGCTTAAAACTATTTCTTCTTCCTGTCCTGTTTCCATTTCCTTTAATTTAGCCCTATTGTTTTCTATTTCCTCATCTCCAAGAACAATTACATATTTTGCACCGATTTTGTTAGCATACTTCATCTGCGCCTTCAAAGATTTATTCATAAGATCCCTTTCGCAGGAAATACCTTTATTTCTTAATTCATAAACTATCTTTGCAGCCTCATCCTTTGCCTTATCTCCTATCGATGCAACATAAAGACTTATTCCCTTTGGCTTTGGTATTTCAATCCCCTTGGATTCTAATGTTAATATGAGTCTTTCAAGACCAAGTCCAAAGCCAACAGCTGGCATGTCTGGTCCACCTATTTCTTTAATCAAATTATTATATCTTCCCCCACCGCATATCGTAAGATTTTCCTTTATGCTACTTGATATTATTTCAAAAACAGTTTGTGTATAGTAGTCAAGTCCCCTTACTATATGAGGATCTACTTCATAAGGAATCCCAAGAAGTTCAAGCTCATGCTTTAATCCCTCAAAATGATTTTTGCAATTATCGCATACATAGTCAGTAATTATCGGTGCTTCCTTTACAATTCTTTGGCATGTTTTTTCCTTGCAATCAAGTATTCTCAATGGATTTCTTTCATATCTATCTTTGCACACATCACAAAGTTCATCAAAATTATCCTTAAGATAATTTTTTAACGCTTCGTTGTAATTTTTTCTACACTCAGGGCATCCTATATTGTTTATGTTTACCTTTAAATTATCGAGCCCAAGTCTTTTTAAGAAGGTCATAGCAAGGGAAATAACCTCAGCATCTGCCGATGGTGATGGTGAGCCGAACATTTCTATTCCAAATTGGTGGTGTTCCCTTAGCCTTCCTGCCTGAACGTTTTCATATCTAAATACGGGTGTTATGTAATAAAGTTTAGTAGGTTGAGTATCGAATTGAAGGCCATGTTCTATAAAAGCTCTAACGGCTGGTGCTGTTCCTTCTGGCTTTAGGGTTATACTTCTTCCAGCCTTATCGTTGAAGGTATACATTTCCTTTTGAACTATATCGGTAGTTTCCCCAACACCTCTTAATATTAGTTCTGTATGTTCAAAGGTTGGTGTTCTTATTTCCGAATATCCAAACTCAGCACAAATTTTTCTAACTTCACCTTCGATATAATGCCATTTATATGACTCCTTTGGCAATACATCCTTAGTCCCCTTTGGAGCTTGTGTTAGCATCTTTTAACCTCCTTTAAATTAAAATTTAAATAAATAAAAACCGCCCCTTAAAAAGGGACGGATAATTCCGCGGTGCCACCCTAATTGGCATAAAACCCACTTGACTTGATAACGCATCAGCGTCCCACCCTACTCATTTCAGGCGGAAGCTCCAGGGTGTCCTTCACCCTCCTTAACCGTGAAGATGCTCTCAATCGCGGCATCCCCTCCCTGTTCGGTGTTTGAAGGCTACTCCTCCCCTTCACAGCCTTTTGATATAAATTTTTTATTAATTATATTATCAATAAGTTTAACAAATGTCAATCAACATTTTTATTTTTTCATCTATTTGTTCATCTATTCTTAAGATATATTCTTTTACATCTTTAAGATTTGCAACCCTTTCTATCCTTCCTGATTCCCCATAAACAATTTTAGTTACAGCATCAGCACCTAAGGCTATAACAGTTGTAGATTCTGCTATCATTTGAATATTGTATATGCATTCCTTACCCCTAAAGCTATACCCTACATTCTCAAGGGGGCTAACCATATTCTTTTGCCTATACATATAATAGGGATGCATTCCTATACTTTTAACATAATCTGTTGCAATATCATACATTCTGCTTGCTAAATCCTTATCCCCTTTAAACATCCTTTCATTTAAAAGGCTTGCCCTTTTTACTGCCATAGTATGAATTGTAATGCTATCAGGCATTAAGAGTAAAATCTTTTCCATCGTCCTTTTAATGTGTTCTTCCTTTTCTCCTGGTAGCCCTATTATGATATCCATATTTATATTATTAAAGCCCACTTCCCTTGATAAATAAAATTTCTCAATTACATCCTCAACCGTATGCCTTCGGCCAATTAAATCTAGCGTTTCTTGATTCATGGTCTGAGGATTTATGCTGATCCTTGTAATTCCATTTTCCTTTAATATCATTAATTTTTCCCTATTTAAAGAATCAGGCCTTCCGGCCTCTACAGTAAATTCCCTTAATTTTTTAACGTCGATAAGATCCTTTACCCATGAAAAAAGCTCGTCTAACTCTTTTTCATTTAAAGAAGTTGGTGTCCCCCCACCAACATAAAGGGTATCAATTGTAATACCCCTATCCTTTAAAAAATTTATAACCGAATAGATTTCCTTTTTTAATACAATTAAATAATCCTCAACAAGGTTATTTCCTTTATATGGATTTGAAGTAAAAGAGCAGTAGGCACACCTTGTTGGGCAAAAGGGAATGCCTATATAAAGGGCAACTGAATTTTTAGGCTGATCTAAAAACGGCGCCTCATTTTTAGCAACTTCCAGTAATAAATCTATCTTTTCCTTAGAAACTAAATATTTTTCTTTTAAAATTTCTCTTATACTTTCTTCATTAAGGCCCCTTTTAAAGGCATCATGAACTATTTTGGTAGGCCTTATACCAACAAGTATTCCCCATGGCATTTTAACTCCAGTTTCATTTTGCAAAAGCTTTAAAAGGGTATACTTTACTCCATTTTTTACTTCTTTTTCATCATTAGAATTCAAATTCAACGATTCTAAAATTCCATTCAAACTAGCTGTAACCTTGTTGTTGTCCCTGTCATAAATAATTTCAAGCTCATATCCATCATCCATAAACTTTATTTCATCCTTAGGATAAAACAAAGATGCTATTTGAAAAACTTCATATCTATAATCATGTCCTTTTAATCCAATCTTCACAATACTCTCCCCTATATATCCTTTTGCGTTCTATCCTTTAAGAGCTTAACCTCCTCCAAACTAATATTAAGCTCCCTTGCAATTTCGCTGTCCTTAAGTCCACTACTTATAATATCCATATAAGTATCATAGTCCAAATCATTCAATGGATTTTCATAGTCAAAGGATCTAGACTTATATTTTCTTTTTTTCATAAAAAATCCCCCTTTTGGCATACTTCATATTTTAGTATGCCCTAAGAATGGTTATTCATTCAAAAAGGGGTTAAACTTCTTTTCTTTTTCAATTGTAGTAGATGGACCATGTCCAGGAAAAACCTTTGTTTCATCATCTAAGATTAATAGCTTGTTTTTTATTGAATTTATCAAAGTTTCAAAGGATCCCTTAGGGAAATCCGTCCTGCCTATTGAACCCTGAAAAAGTGTATCTCCCGATAATAGTATATTCCCTATCTTAAAGCACAAGCCTCCCGGAGTATGTCCAGGCGTCTCAATAACTTCAATATTTAAACTACCAACGTCAATTATATCTCCTTCCCTTAAATATCCGTCAGGCAGAAAGGGTTTTATATTTCTAAAAATAGGAATTAACTCCTGAGTCCCACCATTTACTAAATACTCATCCTCTTTGCCCATTAAAACTTTAGCACCGCTTTTTGTTTTAATCCTTTCAACTCCAGCAATATGGTCACCATGACCATGGGTTAATAATATATACTCAATTTTTAAACCTAATTCCTCACATCTTTTTAAAACTTTATCAGGAGTTCCACCCGGATCAACTAATGCACATTCTTTAGTCTTTTCATCGCCAATTAAGTAACAATTAGTTTGAAAATAGCCTAATTGGAATACCTCAAAAATCATATCCTCACCTCAAAAGTTTTTCTTACTGTCCAAAAGCAATGTAACAGGCCCATCGTTTACAAGCTCAACATCCATATAAGCTTGGAACTTTCCTGTTTGAACATTTTCGACATATTTTTTGCATTCTTCAACAAATTCATTATAAATCTTTTCCGCATGTTCAGGTTTTGCCGCCATCATATAATTAGGCCTTCTTCCCTTTCTGCAGTCTCCGTATAAAGTAAATTGTGAAACCACCAAAAGGGAACCCTTAACATCTATAAGGGATAAATTCATTTTTCCATCATTATCATCGAAAATTCTTAAGTTGCATATCTTATCTGCTAGATATTTTATATCATCAGAATTATCGCTATCCTCAACTCCAAGCAAAACTAAAATGCCATTATCTATTTTTCCTGTAAGCTCACCATCAGCTACAACCTGTGCCCTTTTTACCCTTTGAACAACAGCTCTCATAGTCTCACTCCTAACTAAGATTTCTATAAACATCTATAATACCATTTAATTTTCTAAGATCCTTTATTAATTTTTCTATTTGTTCAACGCTTGTGACTTCAATCGTTAAGTTTATTAGAGCTAAATGATTTCTTGTTGTTCTTGCATTTATTGCCTTAACTGAAAGTTTTGAATTAGTTAAAGTTGTTGAAATATCAGCAATAAGTCCATGTCTATCGTTAGCTTCAATTGAAATCTCTGCAAGGAATTTTGCATTATGCTCACCTGTCCAACTTGCATCAATAACTCTATCCGGTTCTGCTTCTGCAAGATGCTTAAAGTTGCTACAATCTTTTCTATGGATGGATACTCCTCTCCCTCTTGTTATAAAACCAATTATCTCATCGCCCGGAACTGGATTACAGCATTTTGCAAACCTAACAAATAAATCCTTTTCCCCTTCTATTATAACTCCAGGTTTTTTGATTTCTCCCTTTCTTGGCTTTTTTTCCGCCTTATCCTCAGTGATGATTTCCTTTTGTGGCAATACTTCTTCCTTTTTAATCTCTTCCTTTAGCTTGCTTATAACCTGATGGGCAGTTAAAGCACCGCTTCCTATTGCTGAATAAAGATCCTCAATATTAGAAAAATTGAATTTTCTTATAACTGGTTCTATATACTCTGTCTTCAATACCTCATTTAAATTTAAGCCCTGCCTTTTTATTTCCTTTTCAAAGATTTCCCTTCCCTTTTCTATATTTTCCTCTTTAAAGGTCCTTTTAAACCATTGCCTTATTTTATTTTTAGCCTGTGAGCTTTTTGCAATATTAAGCCAATCTCTGCTTGGCCCCTTAGAATTGGCCGATGTTATTATTTCAACTATATCCCCTGTCTTTAGTTTATAATCAAGGGGAACCATCCTTCCATTTACCTTTGCTCCAACGCATTTGTTTCCAACATCGGTATGAATCCTATAGGCAAAGTCTATAGGCGTAGAATCAACAGGAAGATCAATAACAGCACCCTTTGGAGTAAATACAAACACTTCATCGGAGAAAAGATCTATTTTAACAGTTTCCATGAACTCCGTTGCATCCTTTGCTTCCTTTTGAAGCTCAAGGATTTGTCTTAACCAATGAAGTTTTTCATCTATATCCAGCTCTTTATTGTTAATCCCTTCTTTATATTTCCAATGGGCGGCAATACCGTATTCAGCAGTCCTATGCATCTCCCATGTTCTTATCTGAATTTCAAAGGGCTGTCCATTAGGCCCAATTACCGTAGAGTGAAGGGATTGATACATATTAGGCTTGGGCATCGCTATATAATCCTTAAACCTTCCAGGAATAGGCTTCCACAGAGTATGGACAATACCAAGGGCTGCATAACAATCCTTAACTGTATCAACAATTACCCTTACAGCCAATAGGTCAAATATTTGATCAAAGGTTTTATTCTTATAATGCATTTTTCTATAAATGCTGTAAAAATGCTTAGGCCTTCCATCTATGTCTGCCTTAATACCTGCCTGCTCTAATTTTTCCTGAAGCATATTTTTGATCTCATTTATCTCCTTTTCCCTTTCAGCCCTTTTCTTTTGAACTTTAGAAACTAACTCATAATATTCATCTGGATGCAAGTATCTTAATGATAAATCCTCAAGTTCCCACTTGATTTTAGAAATACCAAGCCTATGGGCTAAAGGTGCATAGATATCCAAAGTCTCCTCAGCCTTAGCCTTTTGCTTTTCAGGAGGAAGATATTTTAAAGTCCTCATATTATGGAGCCTATCTGCAAGCTTTATTAAAATTACTCTAATATCCTTTGCCATTGCAATCAAAACTTTTCTAATATTCTCAGCCTGCTGTTCTTCCTTTGATTTATATTCTATTTTCCCAAGTTTTGTTACACCATCCACAAGGTCCGCAATGCTTTCATTAAATTCCCTTTTTACGTCCTCATAGCTCAAATGGGTGTCTTCAACAACATCGTGTAAGAGGGCAGCACAAATAGCGTCAGTATCAAGACCCATTTCAACAAGAATAATCGCAACTTCAACAGGATGAAGTATATATGGATCCCCTGACTCCCTTAATTGGCCTTCATGAGCCTTTTCCGCCACATTATATGCCTTTTTAATCATTTCAATATCAACGTCTAAATTATTCTCCTTAATCTTTTCTAATAACCTTTGTAGCATAATTAGCCCTCTTCCCCATTGTAAAATTTATGGCTGGTCAAAAACCAGCCATGTTTTTAATATATTATATATTAATTATCATCATTTTGCAAATTTTTTCGACATTTTAAAATTCATATTGAACTAATGAAAATACATCATATCCTTCAAGCTTTTCCCTTCCATTAAGGCCAGTAAGTTCAACAACAAATCCCATAGAAGCAACGACCCCACCAAGCTCCTCTACAAGCTTTGCAACAGCTGAAATTGTTCCTCCAGTTGCAAGAAGGTCATCCACTATTAGAACCCTTTGTCCTGGCTCTATAGCATCCTTATGAATTTCTAATGCATCATTGCCATATTCTAATGAATATTCGTATTTTAAAGTATCAGCTGGGAGCTTTCCAGGCTTTCTTACTGGAACAAAACCAACGCCTAAAGCATAGGCAACAGGTGCCCCAAGAACAAATCCCCTTGCTTCAGGACCAACAACCAAATCGATTTCCTTATCCTTAACTATTTCAACTATTTTATCTATAACATCCTTAAATGCCTCTCCATCCTTAAGAACAGTAGTAATATCCTTAAAGCTTATCCCCTTCTTTGGAAAATCCTCTATTATTCTTATTTTTTCCTTTAAATCCATTTTTATACCTCCCTGATTTTATTTTCTAACAAATTGATTATTTTATTAAAATTATCCTTCAAATCATCAGCAATTGTCAAAAATTCGGTGCTGTTAGGAAGAATTTTTATCTTATCATCCTTTGTAAATATTCTAATTGCCCCTATTTTTTTTAAATAAACTATCATCCTATAAAGCAAAAATATATTTATATCAAATTTACATGCTATATCATCTAAACTACCAACAACTTCATTATACATCAAATCTCCAAGAAACTTAATAGCCTTTTTATCGTCAAATGTTATCATGTTTTTAAGATTTTTTAATCTATTAATAAACTCTTCATTTAAAAAATGATAAACCTTAACGCCTAAGCTATCTAAATACAAATAATCATCTATATTTAACAGATAATCATAGATAAGAACCTCATTATTTTTAAAATCAATTTCCTTAATTTTAGAAAGAAAAATAAATTGGGGTTCAAATCCAAAATTTTTGTAAAGGTTAAAATCCATAACCTGTCTAAATTCATCAACCTCTTCTATCGAATTATAATCGTTTAATAATATAATTCCTCTTTTAAAATAAACAAACTCCTTTAAAAAATTCAGATCATAGTTTAAATAATTTATATTTTTTGTTTCAATAAAAGGAAAGTTGCTAAAATTTAGGACTTCTTTAATATTTCTAAAATAATTTTCCTTAAGCTTACTTCCACTATAATTTATAGAAGGCTTAATATCTTTTATATTAAGCTGAACATTTCTTGTATTATTCCATTCGTTTATATTCAGATTAAAGGCTATATCAATATATTCCCATTCTCTATCCATAAATTCCACATTATTTATAAAATCAACACAATCTAATGTTTTTGAGTCTTTTTCAATGAGCATTTTAATATACTGTCCTTGATTGCCTATCCTTCTTTTAGATAAAACCCTTGCATTCATAAGACAAAATATCGGCTGATTATTGCCCATCCCAAAAGGCTCTAGCATATTTAAAAGTTCGCATGTTTCAATGCTCAAATCATCAGAATCAAGTTCTAAGTCTATGTCTATCCTTTCTGCAAAGTATTCACAATCTATTTTTTGGGCAAGTTCATTGAGCCTTTTTCTAAAATCATCAAGCTTTGACCTTTCAATTGTAAGTCCTGCTGCAAGTTCATGCCCGCCATATTTAACAAGAAGGTCCTTACATTCTACTAAATTATCATAAAGATTAAATCCCCTTATACTTCTTCCTGAACCCCTTAGTGTTTCTCCTTCTTCATAAAACAATATGGTTGGCCTATTGAATCTTTCCACTATCCTTGACGCAACAATTCCAATTACACCAACATGCCAGTTTGGTGATGATAAAACTATTACTCTGTCCTTTTTAAGATCTATCTCCCTTTGAATCTTTTCTATGCATTCATCTAAAATCTCCTGTTCTATTTGTTGCCTTTTTTTATTTTCCTGATCAAGGTATTTTGCAATCTGCATTGCCTTTTCATTATCGTTTGTAATAAAAAGCTCCACAGCAATTTTAGCATCACTTAATCTTCCTGCAGCATTTAGTCTTGGTGCAATTTGAAAGGCAACATTATAAGTTGAAATCTTGTCCTTAATTCCTGCAACCTGTTTTATTGCATTTATTCCAGCCTTATCGCTAGTTAGTATTTTTTCAAGACCGTATTTTACAATAATTCTATTTTCATCTGTGATATCAACAATATCAGCTATCGTTCCAATAGCAACTAGATCCAAAAATTCCTCGTATCCATGAAGATCATAAAACTTAAATAAAGCCTGAACAAGTTTAAAGGCTACGCCACATCCAGCAAGCCCCTTAAAGGGGTATTGGCAATCATACCTTTTAGGATTTATTGCTATTGTGTTTGGAATCTTTTCTTTACATTCATGATGGTCGGTAATTATTATATCCAATCCTTTTTCCTTTGCATATTCAACTTCTTCAATAGCACTTATCCCACAGTCAACTGTTATAACAAGATCTACATCAAGGGAACTTATATGATCAATCGCTTCTCTATTAATACCGTATCCTTCATTAACTCTGTCGGGAATATAAAAACTAACATCTACCCCTAATTTTTTAAAGGCCCTATAAAGAACTGCCGTGCTTGTGATGCCATCAACATCATAGTCTCCATAAATATATATCTTTTCCCTTTTCTTAATAGCTTCATCGATTCTTTCTATTGCCCTGTCCATGTCCTTTAAAAGAAAAGGATCATAAAGCAACCTAAGATCAGGATTCAAAAAAATGTCTGCCTGCTCCTTTGAACTTATACCTCTTGAAATAAGCAAACTATTTATAACTTTGTTTTCATGAACAATTAAATCAAAGTTTTTCTCTTTAACATCCCATCGTTTCATACTTTTCTCCTCGACAGACACAAAAAATTAGGAAACAAAGATATTATATATAAAGTAAAGGCATTTTGCAATAAAAAGGTTTTTATAGATAGTGTCAAGATATTGTAGGTTAATTTTTATAGACAACCCCTTAAATTAGCTAGTTTCAAGGCGTTTGTTAAATTTAAAAAACTTAAATTATATTTTCATATTTTATTGATTTTAATATCCTGTAAATTGGCGTTACTTTCCCTATGTTCAATATCGTTATATTATTCATAACTTCACGTGAAGATTTATTTATCTTTCTTATCGCTTCTTTTATTTTCTTCTTACTTACCTTGAAGGCTTTT
>NZ_JAUONW010000013.1:0-26519 GCF_030546345.1 Caloramator sp. CAR-1 | reverse complement strand
GTATTATCGGCGAGATTAAGCAGCAGGCCATTAGGATGGAGCAAGGAAKGATTAAAGATAATGGCAAAGCTAAGGGTATTTAGCAAGAATGGAGGAAATTTAAGGGAAATAAGTGTGTTTAAGGAAGATGAAAAAGCCTTCAAGGTAAGTAAGAAGAAAATAAAAGAAGCGATAAGAAAGATAAATAAATCTTCACGTGAAGTTATGAATAATATAACGATATTGAACATAGGGAAAGTAACGCCAATTTACAGGATATTAAAATCAATAAAATATGAAAATATAATTTAAGTTTTTTAAATTTAACAAACGCCTTGAAACTAGCTAATTTAAGGGGTTGTCTATAAAAATTAACCTACAATATCTTGACACTATCAACAACTGTAAATTTCTTGACAGCTTTTAATGATACATATATAATCTTAATAGTAAAGTATAATGTAGTAATATGCCCATTAACTATAGATAAATATAAGAAGGGGGTGCAAGCGATGTTAAGAACATTCCAACCAAAGAAAAGACAAAGAAAAAAGGAACATGGCTTCAGAAAGAGAATGAAAACAAGAAATGGAAGAAAAGTTCTTAAAAGAAGAAGAATGAAGGGAAGAAAGAGATTGACTGCATAAGGCCGCGTTATGTGGCCTTTTTGTGCAATTTTAGGCTGAAATGGGGAAACATGATGAAAAAAGAAGAAAGAATTCGAAAAAACAGGCATTTTAGACTCATATATAATAGAGGAAAGTCCTACAGCGATGACATACTGGTGGTATATGTCTTTAAAAACAGGAGCAACATGAATCGAGTTGGAATATCAGTAAGTAAAAAAATAGGAAAAAGTGTAGTTAGAAACAGGGTAAAAAGGTTAATTAAAGAAGCCTTTAGGATTAATAAAGATAAGTTTAAAGTTGGACATGATATTGTTTTTGTTGCAAGGGGAAAGGCAGCAAAGTCAAATTTTTATGATATTGAAGGATCTATACTTAATCTTCTTAAAAAGGCTGGTATATCAAAAGAAGGTGTGTAGATGAAAAAAATTTTAATTTTTTCGATAAAATTTTATAGAAGATATATATCCCCAATGAAGCCGCCAAGCTGCAGATTTTATCCAACATGTTCCCAGTATTCCCTTGAGGCTATCGAAAAATACGGTGCCATTAAAGGCTCTGTTTTATCTATAAAAAGGATATTAAAATGTCACCCACTGCATCCTGGTGGGTATGACCCTGTTCCTTAAATTCTAAATTTTCAAAAAGGGAGGTCAAACCTTTGAATTTTTTAGTTAAACCGATGACTTTATTTTTTAATGGTATACATGGTTTTGTAACAACTTATGTATCTAATTTAAGTCTTGCTTATTTTTTGGATCTTGTTATATTTACTGCTATAATAAAGACTATTTTATTACCCTTAACAATAAGCCAAACTAAATCAAGCATAATGATTCAAAAAATGCAGCCTAAATTAAAGGAAATTCAAGAAAAATATAAAAATGACCCTCAAAAGATGCAAGAAGAACAGATGAAGCTTTACAAAGAAAGCGGGACAAATCCTTTATCTGGATGTCTTTTATTATTAATTCAATGGCCAATTATTATTGCTATGTATTATGTTGTAGCAAATATTCAAGGATTTAAGGACGTTGGCTTTTTGTGGGTAGAGAGTTTAGGATCATATGATAGAACATTTATATTACCTATTTTATCTGGTTTATCAAGCTATTTGATGGGGGTTATGACTGCTCCTAAGGGAGATGATCCTTCAGCACAGCAGCAAAGAAAAATGAATCTTTATATGTCAATTTTATTCGTAGTTATGTTCTTTAAATTCCAGGCAGGGGTTGTTTTATACTGGATAATAAGTAACGTCATTCAAATACTCCAGCAGTATTTTATAATCAATAGAATAAGGCATAAGGAAGAGGCAAAGCTGCAATAGGGTGGTGAATATATGAAAAAATGGATTGAGGCGATAGGAAAAAATGTAGAAAGCGCCATTGAAAATGGGTTAAAGGAATTAGGGGTAACAAGGGATAAGGTGGATATTGAAATTTTAGATGAAGGTAGCAAAGGTGTATTTGGAATTATAGGTGCAAAGCCTGCAAAGGTAAGACTTACTATAAAAAAGGATTATGAAGCTATTGCAAAGTCTTTTTTAAGGGATGTTCTTGATAAAATGGGAATCAAATGTGAAATTCAGATTAAGGATGAAGATGACATTTTAAAGGTTAATCTTGTGGGGCCTAAAATGGGAGCTTTGATAGGCCATAGGGGAGAGACTTTAGATGCCCTTCAGTATCTACTTAGTCTTGTTATAAACAAATATAGTGGAGAAAATGAATTTAAGAAGGTTTTATTAGATACACAAAATTACAGAAAAAAGAGGGAAGAAACTTTAATAAGGCTTGCAAATAGATTAGCTTATAGGGTAAAAAGATATAATAAGAGCATTACCCTTGAGCCAATGAATCCATACGAAAGGAGAATTATACATGCAGCACTACAAAATCATCCTGATGTAACTACTTATAGCATAGGTGAAGAACCCTTTAGAAAAGTTGTCATCGATTTAAAAAAATAAAGAGGCTTTAAGCCTCTTTTTTGATTGAAAAACTTTTTAATTTGGTATAATATAAACCAAATAAACAAAATAAAGAAGGTGAAAGGATGCTTAACGATACTATAGCTGCAATATCTACGGCAATAGGAGAAGGTGGAATAGGGATTGTAAGATTATCTGGTGATAAAAGCCTTGAAATAGCATCAAAAGTTTTTAAAAGTGCCAAGGGTAAAGATATTAAAGAAATGAGAAGCTATTCTATGGCTTATGGATATATAGTTAATCCTGAAACAAATGAGATAATAGACGAAGTTATATTAAGTTATATGAAAGCACCGAATACATATACAAGGGAGGATATTGTAGAAATAAATTGTCACGGAGGAGTTTTAGCTGTAAAAAAGGTTTTATCGGTGGTTCTAAAGAGTGGTGCAAGGCTTGCTGAACCTGGGGAATTTACGAAAAGGGCATTTTTAAATGGAAGAATTGATTTATCCCAGGCAGAGGCAGTAATAGACCTTATAAGGGCAAAGACGGACGATAGCTTAAACCTTGCAGTAAATCAGCTTAAGGGAAAACTTTCACAAAAGATAAATTCTCTTATGGATAAGCTTTTAGGATGTCTTGCCCATATTGAGGCCACTGTTGATTTTCCAGAGGATGATGTAGATGAGCTTGTTGTAAACAAGTTAGTTTCTGATCTACAATTTATAGTTTCAGAAATAGATTATTTAATTAAAAATGCAGAAAGCGGAAAAATATTTAGGGAAGGTCTTAGAACGACGATAGTTGGTAAACCTAATGTAGGAAAGTCCTCCCTTCTTAATGCACTTTTAGAGGAAAAAAGAGCAATAGTTACGGATATTCCTGGAACTACAAGGGATGTTATAGAAGAGTATATAAATATCGATGGTGTTCCAATAGTTCTTGTTGATACTGCAGGTATCAGAAAAACCGATGATATAGTAGAAAATATTGGGGTGGAAAAATCTAAGGAGTATCTTCAAAATGCCGACCTTATACTCTTTATGTTAGATGCATCAAGGCCTTTAGAAAAAGAAGATGAGGAGATAATCGATTTAATTAAGGGGAAAAATGTTATTGCCATTTTAAATAAAATGGATCTTCCGACTGCAATAGATGTTGATTATATAAAAGGTAGGTTTAAATATGTTGTAAATGCATCTGTTAAGAAGGAACATGGTATAGACGAGATTAAAAAAGCGATAGTTGATCTTGTTTTTGAAGGAAGGGTTTCTTCTAAGAATGAAATATTAGTTACAAATGTAAGGCATAAGGATGCACTTGTAAAGGCAAAGGAAAGCATAGTTAAAGGGATAGAAACTATAAAAAGTGGACTTCCACTTGACCTTGCATCGGTAGACTTAAAGGATAGTTATTTAAAGCTTGGGGAAATTACAGGAAATACAGTTGCTGAGGATATTATAGATAGGATCTTTTGTGATTTTTGCATTGGAAAATAGGAGGGATATGATGTATCACGGTGGAGAATATGATGTCATAGTTGTCGGGGCAGGTCATGCAGGATGTGAAGCTGCCCTTGCATCTGCAAGGCTTGGATGTAAAACCCTCGTTATAACTTTAAATTTAGATAGTATTGCTCTAATGCCATGTAACCCATCAATTGGAGGAACAGCAAAGGGACATCTTGTTAGAGAAATTGATGCCCTTGGAGGACAGATGGGAATAAATATAGACAAGACATACCTTCAATCGAGAATGTTGAATACTTCAAAGGGACCAGCTGTTCATTCACTTAGGGCCCAGGCTGATAAGAAAAAATATCAGACCCTAATGAAAAAAACATTGGAGGAACAGGAAAATCTTTATATAAAGCAAGATGAAGTAGTTGATATAGATGTTGAGGACGGAAGAGTAAAAGGGATAAAGACAAAAAACGGCGCCTATTTTTCATGTAAGGCCCTTGTTATAACAACAGGAACATATTTAAGGGGAAGGATATTTATAGGAGAGGTAAACTATAGCGGAGGACCTAATGGACTTTTTCCTGCAAATGAACTTTCAAAAAGCCTTGAAAAATTAGGAATTACTTTAAGAAGGTTTAAAACAGGAACGCCTGCAAGAATCCACAGAAGATCAGTGGATTTTTCAAAGATGACTATTCAGTCTGGGGATGAGAGAGTAGTTCCATTTTCCTTTATGTCAGATGACATAACAAGGGATCAAGTTCCATGTTACCTTACATATACAACAAAAAAAACTCATGAAATAATTAGACAGAATATACATAGATCCCCTTTGTTTGCAGGACTTATAGAGGGTGTGGGACCAAGATATTGTCCATCTATTGAGGACAAAGTTATGAAATTTCCTGATAAGGAAAAGCATCAGGTATTCATAGAACCTGAAGGTGAGGACACAGAAGAACTTTATGTTCAAGGTATGTCAAGCTCCCTTCCGGAGGATGTTCAAATACAGGTTTATAGGTCTATTCCAGGCCTTGAAAATTGTGAAATTTTAAGGACTGCATATGCAATTGAATATGACTGCATAGATCCTACTCAGCTTAAACTAAGCCTTGAACTAAAAAACATTGAAGGTTTATTCTTTGCTGGTCAGGTAAATGGAAGTTCTGGGTATGAGGAGGCAGCAGCTCAGGGGATTATTGCAGGAATAAATGCAGCATTAAAAGTAAAGGGAAAGGAACCTTTTGTTCTTGATAGATCAGAGGCCTATATTGGAGTTTTAATTGATGATTTAGTAACAAAAGGAACAAATGAACCCTATAGAATGATGACAAGCAGAGCCGAGTATAGACTCTTATTAAGACAGGATAATGCAGATTTAAGATTAACTCCAAAGGGTTATGAAATTGGACTTGTAACTGAAGAAAGATATCAAAGGTATTTAAGAAGGAAGGAAAACATAGAAAAAGAAATCGAAAGATTAAAAAAGACTGTAATTTCTCCTTCAGAGGAGAATAATGAGGTTTTAAGATCCACTGGAACCTCTGAAATAAAAAGTGGAATAACCCTATATGAGCTTATAAAAAGACCAGAGATAACCTATGAAAATATTGAGAAAATCGACAAAGAAAGGCCTTACCTTCCAAAGGATGTAACGGAAGAGGTTGAAATTGAGATTAAATATGAAGGTTATATTAAAAAACAAATAGAACAAGTAGAACAATTTAAAAAGCTTGAATTAAAGAAGATACCTCCCTATATAAACTATGACGATATTCAGGGGTTAAGGCTGGAGGCAAGGCAAAAACTTTCAAAGATAAGACCTGAAAATATAGGGCAGGCATCCAGAATATCAGGTGTGTCGCCTGCTGATATATCTGTTTTACTTGTTTATATCGAACAAATTAGAAGAAAAAAGGGGAAGGAAGATGAATAGGGAGCTTTTATATAATGGTGCAAAAAGCTATGGCATAACATTAGATGACAAACAGATGGATATGTTTGAAATTTACATGAGGCTTTTGAAGGAATGGAATGAAAAAATCAATCTTACGGCTATTACCGATGATGAAGAAATAGTTAAAAAGCATTTTTTAGATTCTATATCTATTGTTAAAAGTGGACTAATTAATGACAATTTAAAAATTATAGATGTAGGAACAGGGGCAGGATTTCCTGGAATTCCTTTAAAGATTATTAACCCTTCTTTAAAGATAACCCTTTTAGATTCGTTAAAAAAAAGAATAAGTTTTTTAATTGATGTAATCCAAAATTTAGGTCTTAAAGATATTGAAGCTGTCCATGGGAGGGCTGAAGATTTTGCAAGGAAAAATGATTTCCGTGAATCCTTTGATATAGCAACAGCGAGGGCAGTTGCCCATATGAATGTCCTATCTGAATATTGTATGCCCTATGTTAAGGTTAAAGGATATTTTGTTGCTATGAAGGGCCCATCTATAGAAGAGGAAATAAATGAATCAAAAAATGCTATTGGAACGTTAGGAGGAAAACTTATCGACATTATAACTACCTCCATTCCTGAATATGATATGGATCATAAGTTAATAATTGTCGAAAAAATAAGGCCGACTGACAAAAAATATCCAAGAAAGCCAGCTCAAATAGAAAAAAAGCCTATCAGATGACGAATTAATAAAAATATTGGCTGACGAATTTGAATGGGAAATAGCAGGAAAAGGGAAATAATTATAGAATAACTTAATTATAGTTAAATTTATAAACGGTGGGATGGTGCAATGAGGGTAGAAAACGAAATAATCAACATACCTATAAACCTTATAAAACAAAACACATATCAACCAAGGAAGAACTTTGATGATCAAGCTTTACTAGAACTAAGTGAATCCATAAGGGAATACGGTGTTTTACAACCAATAAGTGTAAGAAGAGTAAATGGAAACTTTTATGAGCTAATAGCTGGAGAAAGAAGACTTAGAGCATCACAGCTTGCAGGTTTAACTGAGATTCCTGCTATTGTAGTTGAAGTTAACGATAAAGATTCTGCAGTCCTTGCCCTTATTGAAAACCTCCAGAGGGAGGATCTTAACTTTATTGAAGAGGCGGAAGGATATTTAAGACTTATAAAGGAGCATAACTTTACTCAGGAGGAGCTTGCCCATAAGATAGGAAAAAAGCAATCAACGATTGCCAATAAGCTCAGAATATTAAAGCTCTCTGATAAAGTCAAGGAGATAATTTTAAGGGAAAATCTAACTGAAAGACATGCTAGGGCTCTTTTAAAACTTCATTCTGAGGAACTACAATTAAAGGCTTTAAAGGAAATACTTGAGAAGGGATTAAACGTAAAGGATACTGAGGATTTGATTGAAAAAATATTAAATGAAAAAGAAGAAAAAAAGGAAAAGGAAGAAAAAAATAAAACTGAAAAGCCAAAGTTTAAATGGGTTATTAATCCTAAGATAATCACTAATACTATAAAGGACATAATGAATAAAAACGGGATAGATGCTGAATATAAACACAAAGAATACGATGACTATATGGAGATAATAGTAAGAATACCAAAAAAATAGAGGCAAAGGCCTCTATTTTTTTGTTTGAATAAGAATAAGGATTCCTATAAAGATGAATACGATTGCTGATATTATATTTAATAAATTTTTTGAAATATATTTTTCAATAAAACTTCCACAGAGGACTCCTATTATAGTTGTGCAAATGAGAGCTAATGAGGCACCTAAAAATACAGATAATTTTGAAGTTGATTTTGCAGACAATAACATGGTGGCAAGCTGAGTTTTATCTCCAAGTTCAGCTAAAAAAACTATTAAAAAAGTTGATAAAATTATTTTAATCATAAAATCACCCTTAACTATTTAATGAAAAAAAATAATGCTGTAAAATATATATTATAGATTTCTTTATAATATTCTAGGGGTGATAGTGTGGGTAAAATTATTTCTATTTTTAATCAAAAGGGGGGCGTTGGCAAGACAACCTCTGCAATAAATTTAGCTTCATATATTGCTCAGATGGGATATAAGGTTTTATTAATAGATATCGACCCGCAGGGGAATACAACAAGTGGTCTTGGAATTGAAAAGGATGACCTTGAATATTCTATGTATGATGTTATAATTGAGAATGCAAAGGAAGAAAATTTTAAAGTAGTTAAGGATGCCATTGTTAATACAGTAGTTGAAAACTTATATATTCTTCCTTCAAGGGTGGAACTTGCTGGTGCTGAAATTGAAATAACATATAATGAATATCGAGAAAAAATATTAAAAAGGGCAATAAAAAGTATAAAAAATGATTATGATTATATTTTTATAGATTGTCCTCCTTCTCTTGGACTATTAACTATAAATGCATTAACTGCAGCAGATAGCGTCCTTATACCTATACAATGTGAATTTTATGCCCTCGAGGGAGTAGGTCAGCTTATGAACACAATAAATCTTGTAAAGAAAAACTTAAATCCGGATTTAAAAATTCAAGGCGTTATAATGAGTATGTTTGATGGGAGAACAAACCTTTCTATTGAGGTTGTTGAGGAGGTTAAAAAATATTTTAAGGGTAAGGTTTATACAACGATTATTCCAAGGAATATTAAACTTGCCGAGGCACCTAGCCATGGTTTGCCCATAATGCTATACGATAAAAATTCAACAGGTGCAAAGGCATACAAAGAACTTGCAGAAGAATTTATTGAATTAGAAAGGGATGAGCAAAATGGCTAAAAAAAGTGCTTTAGGTAAGGGGTTAGGGGCTCTTATACCTGATGCAGAAAAGGATTCAAATGTATTTGAGGTGGAGGTTTCAAAATTATTCCCTAATGAGGACCAGCCAAGAAAGAAGTTTGACGAGGAAAAGATAAATGCCCTTGCAGAGTCAATAAAGGTTCATGGAGTAATACAGCCTATAATAGTAAAAAGAGAAGGAGATTTTTATAAGATAATAGCAGGGGAAAGAAGATGGAGGGCAGCAAAAATTGCAGGACTAAAAAAAGTTCCTGTCGTGGAAAAGGAACTTTCAGACAGAGAGGTAATGGAGATTTCATTAATTGAAAATATTCAAAGGGAGGACTTAAGCCCTATTGAAGAGGCTCTTGCCTATAAAAGGCTTATGGAGGAATTTCAATTAACACAGGAGGAAATAGCAGAAAGAGTAGGTAAATCAAGATCGGCCATAGCAAATACATTAAGACTATTAAATTTAGATGATAGGGTTATTGAATTTATTAATGATGGTAAACTTTCAGAAGGACATGGCAAGGTAATTGTTTCTATAGAAGATAAAGAAAAACAATATTTAATAGCTAAAAAAGTGGTTGAAGAAGGTTTAAATGTTAGGCAAACTGAAAAATTAATAAAAGAAATAAACAACAAAAAGGTTAAAAAAGAAAAAAAAATAGTTGCTCATTATAAGGATGTTGAGGAAAAACTTCAGATGTTTTTTGGAACAAAGGTGAAGATAAACAACAACAAAAACAAAGGCAAAATAGAAATAGAGTATTATTCAGAAGATGACTTACAAAGGATATTAGAATTATTAAATATATAAATGTTTCACGTGAAACAATTAAGAAGGAGTGTTGAATATGGACATAATTTTCTCATTTATTCAGGATTTTCAAGTTCCAATGATGATTCTATTGATTGTATTAGTCATTATCCTTTTATTTATGGAAATATTAAATAGGGTAGAAATATCAAGATTAGAAAAAAGATATAAAAAGATGATGAGAGGGAATATGGGAAAAAGTATTGAAGAGCTTTTGATAGAAAACAATAAAAAACTTGATGAAGCCCTTTTGACTACAAAGGAAATAGAAGCAATTTATAAAGATGTTGATGGTAGAGTAAGAAATTGCATTCAAAAATTTTCAATAATAAGATATAAAGCCTTTGATGATGTGGGTTCCGATTTAAGCTTTTCAATTGCCCTTTTAGACGATAATAATGATGGGGTAATAGTTACAGGAATATATGGAAGAAATGAAAGCACTGTTTTTGCAAAGCCAATTAAGAATGGAATTTCAAAGTATGATTTATCTGAGGAGGAAAAGACGGTTTTAAGGGATGCAATGAATAAAAAATAAAGCTACATAATGTAGCTTAAAAAAGAGGGGTATAGGTTTTGTGGTGGATGGAGTAGATTATATCTTTTAAGTCCATGTTATCGCAGTTGATCATTAAAGAGCCGCCTTCCTTTGCTTCAATCATAGAATTTAATTTGTAAAGAGGTGTAGTTTTTTCTGAGTATATATATGCATCAGAAGGAATGTTTTCTGAGATTTTATGGACATCATATCCAAGGTTTTTTAATTGATTGTATAAATCTACAAGGGAATCATCAATACTTATTATCATAATAAACCCTCCTGCCTATATTGTGAGCAGGAGGGTTTAAAGTTATGCGATGTATATTTTGGAATTATCTTAAGGTAAAAGAAGAATTTATTGAAAGCCTCTTAATTGAAAGGTATAAAGAATAAGAAATGACATCGGCCATTTTCATAACTAAAGATAATCTGGTATTCTGCAAAATAAGGTATTCCATAAATCCTGACATATTAACTATACCAGTTATAGAAAGATTACCTATGGGAGATAGTTTTTTGTTGACGCCAGCGCCAGGAAATATTGGACCTTCATAAAGATTAATCTTTCCGATGTTTTCAACTTTCCCAAGGGAAGCATCTATGGCCAATATGTAGGGATCAAAATGTTTCTTATAGATGAGATCAATATAATCATCAAGATTTTTAGCATGAACAGGATTTTCAAGGGTTCCGTAGATATTTACACCCTTTAGGTTAAAATTTTTAGTCAACTTATCTCCAACCAAAGGGCCTAAACAATCTCCAGTTGAACGATCTGTTCCGATACATAGGATGACTAATTGGTTTATATCAGCATAATCCTTTAACATGTTTATTATTTCATTTGAAAGAAGGTATGCAGAGTTTGGTTTATCGCTTTCTATTGAAAAACAGAGTTTCTTTTCTTGAAGCATGTAAAAACCTCCCTTTTGAATCTAGTTAAAATTTTTTCCAAAAGGGAGGTTAAATATACTATATGACCTTTATTTTTTTGAGGATATTATAAAATACCATTAAAAATAATAAATATAGCATTCCTAAAAAGCCGTAGGCCTTAACTCCTATATAAATAGATGCGAGAACAAAAATAGGATTTAAACCTAACGTTGAGGAAACAAGTTTTGGTTCTACTATCTGCCTTATTATAGTAATAATTATATAAATAATTACAAGAGCTATTGCAATATAATAGTTTTTAACCAAAAGGAAGTATGCTGCAAGGGAAAAATAAACAAGTCCAATCCCAAGTATAGGGAAAATATCAAGGAAGGCACATAATAAGCTCAATAAGAGTGCATAATTAAATTTTAGGGAGGTAAAGGCAATAAAACTTTCAATAAAGGTCAAACTAACAAGGATAGAATATGATTTTAAATAATTTACAAGCATTTTATAGCTTTCCGAAGAAAACTCACTAAATTTTTTCCTGCCTTCCTCATTAAATATTTTTGTAAATTGTATTTGGTATGAGGTAATGTCCTTTGACATAAAATATGTTGCTATAAAAGTTATTACTATTACTAAAAATAGAGAAGGAAGTTTAATAGCCAAGGATAAAAGGGAGTTTAACAATGTTTGAGCCATGTTAAAGGCAGTTGAAAATATAGTATTTAAATTGTTCTGTATGTTTTTAAATATCGTTGGATCTAAAGTTCTTAAATGTTTCTCAAGACTGATAAGAAGGTTTTGGACGTATGGGTATATAACATCGACGCTTGGAATTTTAAGAAGAAGGTTTTTAGCTTCAGTAATTAGTTTTAATGTTATAAGGGTAAGAATGTAGAATATAAAGCTAAAAGTTATGGTTGTTGTAATTATAGAAGATAAAGATATAGGAAGCTTAAATTTTTTTATTAAAAGGTTATTAAAGGGCTTGTTGATAAATGCTATAATAATAGCAAGAACAAAGGGAAGGGTATAGGGCAGAGTTTTAAAAAATATAAAAAACGAAGCCGTATAGATGAGTAAGAACAAACCAAACCTTTTTAATTTTAAAATGAATACTTGATCAAACATTTTTTCACCTCACTTTTAAGGGGGGATAGAATGATAAAATTTAATGGCAATTTAATGGATATAGTAATTATTTTATTATTATTATACGGATGCATAGATGGCTTACAAAAGGGGTTTATATCTACTTTGCTTAAATTTTTATCGTTATTCTTTTCTCTTTACCTTGCTAAAATTACAACTCCATATCTTACTCTTTATATTATAAACAATACGGAAGTATATTTAAACATGCAAAAATTATTTTTAGAAAAAATTGAAAAAAACAAGGCAGCATCTTCGGCACTATTTCTTGTTTTAGATAAAAATAATTTATCAAAGAGCGTTACGGATATTTTTTTGAATGCAGCATGTTTTTTTGTCATATTTATTGTTGCAAATATAGTTTTTAATATTATAAGGGAGAATATAAGAGTTAAAGTAAGAAGGGGAAAGCTAGGATTTTTAGATAAATTGCTTGGAATGTTTTTAGGATTTATAAAATGGGTTTTAATTTTGTTTATCGTATTTGCACTCATGATTCCTGTAGTTTCACTTTCGCCAAAGGACAGCTCTTTAAAAAGAGAAATAGAATCGTCGAGAATTGCTAAATACTTTTATTATTACAATATCGTATTCTCGTTAGTTAAAAGGATTTGAAATAAATAAAATCAATTGATATATAGTTAATTATAGATATTTCAAATAAATATTCAATAAAAATATCAGTTGTTTTAATATAAAATTGTAAGTATTAAGTAGGTGGTGGTAGCATGAAGGTTGTAGATTGCAAAGGACTTACTTGTCCAAAACCAGTTATATTAACAAAAAAAGCAGTGGAAGATCCTGATTTTGATGAAATTGAAGTTATAGTTGATAATGAAGCCTCAAGGGAAAATGTTAGAAAATATCTGCAAAGTGCAAATGTAGATTTTAGACTAGAAGAAAAGGAAGGTTTTTTTCATTTCTATGCTAAAAAGAGGGGCGAAGTTAAAAAGGTTGACGAACCTGTTGTGTGCAGTATAACTAATATTAGTGTAGATCAAGGCTTGACATACGTTATTTCTTCAGATAAACTAGGAGCTGGTGATGATAAGCTTGGAGCTATGCTCATGAAAAGTTTTATTTATTCTTTAACTGAAATTACAGAAAAACCAGGGACAGTTATATTTTTAAATTCTGGGGTTAAACTAACAACAGAAGGCTCCGATGTTTTGGATAGTTTAAAAAAGTTAGAGGGGCTAGGAACAGAAATATTATCCTGTGGAACATGCCTTGACTTTTATGGTTTAAAGGAAAAGTTAGTGGTAGGTTCTGTAACTAATATGTATACAATCGTAGAGAAAATGAATGCAACAAAAACTATAAAAATATGAGGGGTGCTATGAAAAACATTCTTATTACCTTTGACAGCACAAACTATGCAATTCAATGTGAAGCAGTTCTTAAGGAAAAGGGGATTAAAGGACAAATTATGCCAACCCCAAGGGAAATTACTAAAAGCTGCGGAATTTCCATAAGGGTTGATTATGAAGAAATAGAAAATATTAAAGGATTAATCGACGATGGAAAGATAAAAGTTAAAATGCTCTATAGTTTTGGAGAGGAAAGAATTTTTGAGCCGATTTTATAAAGCCACAGTTAAAAAGACTGTGGCTTTTTTATGGGTATTTTTATTGAATTGTTCAAAAAAATAATGTAAACTACACATAATAGGGGGTGAAGAAGGTGAGTTTAATTAGCTATGAAACGCTGATTAATTACTTAAATAAAGGAATAAAAATAGTCATTATTTTAATAATAACTAAATTAGCAATTTATATTGGAAATAGGCTTATTACTAAATTTTTCGAAAGACAAAAGAAGTTAAAATTTGGATTGAATGAGAAAAAGGCGGATACTTTAAAGGAACTGTTTAAGAGTTTGTTAAGGTATTCAGTTTACATCATATCTTTTATTTGGATATTTGAAACTTTAGGGTTTGACGTCAAGGCTTTGATTGCGGTAACAGGGGTTGCGGGGCTTGCCATTGGATTTGGTGCCCAGAGTCTTGTAAAGGATGTCATATCGGGAATTTTCATCTTACTGGAGGATCAATTTGCTGTTGGAGATTACATAACCGTTGATGGTTTTTCAGGGATAGTAGAAACGTTAGGAATCAGAGTGACAAAGATAAGGGATTTTTCTGGTGAAATTCACATTATACCTAATGGAACAATAGGAAGGGTGACAAATAAGTCAAGGGGAAATATGAGGGCCCTTGTTGAGGTTGATATATCCTATGAGGAGGATTTAGAAAGGGCGATAGATATATTAAATAAAATATCAGAAGATGTTAAAAAAGAATGTGATTATGTTGTAGAAGGGCCGACGGTTTTAGGAATAACTAATTTTGGAGAAACGGGAATAAAGTTAAGGGTAATAGCTAAAACTTTACCAATGAAGCAATGGGACGCAGAATATGAATTAAGAAAAAGAATTAAAAAAGCCTTCATGGAGGAAGGTATAGAAATACCCTATCCTAAAAGGGTCATCATCGAAAAAAAGGAGGGGTAATGTGATGAAGGAGTTTTATTTAGGAGATATTGTTGAAACGAGAAAGGAGCATCCTTGTGGCAATAAGACGTGGGAAGTTATAAGGCTCGGTGCTGATATAAAAATAAAATGCTTAAAGTGCGGCAGGATTGTTATGCTTCCAAGGTCAAAGTTTGAAAAATCCGTAAAAAAAATAATCAAATCAAATGCACCAGACGCTATTGCACAAGAATGACTTATATGCTAAAATATTATAGTCCCTGCCCACAGGAGTGGGCCGTAAGTCCAGAGGGAGGAGGTGAAGGATATGAAAAGATATGAAACTCTTTTCGTAATTGCACCTAATGTAGTAGAAGAAGAAATTAAGGCTACTATTGAAAAGATTAAGGGTGTAATCGAAAACGGCGGTGGAGTTATTGATAACGTTGATGAGTGGGGAAAGAGAAGACTTGCCTACGAAATCAATCACTTCAATGAAGGATATTATGTTCTAATTAACTTCACTGCAAGCCCTGAATTACCTAAGGAATTAGACAGGGTTTTAAGAATCTCCGACAACGTAATAAGACATATCGTTGTTAAACTTGATTAATAAGGTGGGATAAAATGAATAAGGTTTTACTTATAGGCAGGTTAACTCGTGACCCTGAGATTAGGTATACAGCAGGGACGGGTATTGCCGTGACCACCTTTACACTTGCAGTAGATAGGCCCTATATAGGCCAAAGTGGTCAAAGGGAGACAGATTTCATCCCTGTTGTTTGTTGGAGAAAGCTTGCTGAATTAGTTGCTAATAACCTTACTAAAGGAAGGCTTGTTGCCGTATCGGGTTCTATACAAACAAGAAAGTATCAGGCACAGGATGGTTCAAACAGATATGTAACTGAAGTTGTGGCTGACGAGGTTAAGTTTTTGGATAGGCCTAAAGAACAAACATCATCCTTTACTCATGATGAAGTTGCAAGCGACGAAGGAGAATTCTTCCCTGTCGATGGAGAAGACGAAATACCATTTTAAATACTTAGGTAAGGAGGGGATAACATGTCAAACGCAAAGAAGGCAACAAAGCAAAGAAAAGCAAAAAAGAGAGTTTGCGCTTTCTGTGTAGATAAGGTTGAATACATTGATTATAAAGATATTGCAAAGCTTAAAAAATTCATAACAGAAAGAGGAAAAATTCTTCCAAGAAGAATCTCAGGAAACTGCGCAAAACATCAAAGAGAGTTAACTGTTGCCATCAAAAGAGCAAGAAACGTTGCTCTACTTCCATTTACAACAGAATAAGAATAAAAGGTGCCCAATGGGCACTTTTTATTTTATAATTATGTGATATAATAAAATAAAGATTTAGCTTCTGGAGGTGAAATAATGGGGGATGAATTGGATATAATGGGTAATATAAGGCTTATAGAAACATATAAAACGTTCCTGTTGACTTCAGTTTCAGATTTGCATATATCTATGTTAAAGGGTAGTAGGGCAAATTTAGATGAGATTAAGGATGAATTGTCTCAAATTATAATCCTTGCATATCTTCTTGCTAAAAAGCTTGGAATTGATTATTCGAGTATAGATGATAAGGTTATAAAAAAACTTAAGGCAAGCCTTTTGGATGATGAAAAAAGCGATACAGACTATCTTAGTCTTATTACATACTTAAAAGAAGGAAGGGAATAGATGGTGTCTACAAGGGCCTTAATAGAGTCTTCTTTACTTACTGCTATTGCAGTAGTATTGATTTTAATAAGTATATATGTTCCTATATTTTATTTTATTGGACTTTTTATGTGGCCGTTGCCTTTAGCATTGGTGCAAATAAAACATGGTTATAAATATAGCCTTCTTTCACTTGTTGCTACAACAATAATAGTATTCATATTTACAGATCCCTATACAGCTCTTGGATTTGCAATAACAAACGGTGTTTTAGGTATAGTATTGGGGACTATGATTAAAATGAAGGAGAGGGCTATAAATACCATTTTTATAATGATAATTGTCAATGTTATATCCGTTGCCATATCAATAAAATTATTTGGATTGATAGCTGGACAGGATTATATTAAACTTGCTTTAGATGAGTTTTATAAAAGCATTGACATGGCAAAATCCTTTTATGAAAAGATGGGAGTTCAAAGGGAAGTTTATGAAAACATATTTAAGGCTATGCCTCCTAAGGAAATGCTTTTGATGTTAATTCCTTTTGCTCTATTTATACATGGTTTTATATCAGCTATTATAACTTATGTTCTGGCAAAGGGAATATACTCAAGGTTTGGGATAAAGCTTGAAGAAATTCCTAAGTTTTCAAACTGGTATGTTCCTGTAAAGCTTGCCTTTTCAGTAATAATTTTAGTTTTGATTGCCTATATATTAGCTTATCTAAAGGTTAAAAATGCTGATGCATATCTTTTAAATGCAATGTATCTAATGTTTTTAACTTTTTCAATAAACGGTCTTGCAGCCTTAAGCTTTTGGCTCAACAAACAGAATTTACCCAAGGCCTTTAGGATATTAATACTTTTGTTTGTTTTCTTTTCCTTAGGCAATCTATTGTTTTTAGTAGGAATAGTTGATTATTCCTTAAATTTAAGGAAACTTGATAAAACAAGGATAAAAGATTCTCCAAAATGATGGAGGTTTGTTATGGATAATAAATTTAAAAATTTTATCCCAAATGTAAGGATATATCTGCTTATAATAGCTATATTATTAGGAATATTGGCCTTTTATAATGTTTACGTATTTTTTGTAGGATTTTTCGTTTATTTGGTTCTCCTTTATTATAACTTCAAAAGTTCAGAAGTAAAAAAGAATCAGTTTTTTAAGTTTATAGAGGATATATCAAATAATATCGATACTGCCGGAAGGAATACTTTGTCTAAAATTCCAATACCTCTTACTATTGCAGATGATGAGGGAAAAATTATTTGGGCTAATTCTCCTTTTTTAGAGGGTGTTGTTAAAAATCCGTATGGCAAGAGCATAAAGACGATTATTCAAGATTTAGATCTTCAAAGGATAATTGAAAAAAATATAAGTGAAATAAATAAAGTAAAGATAGAAGAAGAGTATTATGATGTTTTAATTAATGTAGTAAAATCAAAATCCTCAAATAGGAAAAATATATTTTTGTTTTATTTTATCAAAAGAACAAATTATTATAAGCTTATTGAAGAATATGAAAATAAGAGAATGGTAGTTGCCTTAATTGAAATAGATAATTACGATGAAGTGTTAAAGAGTATGGATGATATAAATAGGCCCTTATTGATTGCAGAAATTGATAAAAAGATAAACTCCTTTACTTCAAGCCTAAATGCCTTTGTTAGGAAATATGATACAAGCAAATATGTGGCAGTATTTGAAGAACAGAATATAAAAAGGGTTATAGAAGAAAAATTTCCTATCCTTGATGAAGTTAGGGAGATGTATTTTGGCAATAAAATACCTGTTACCTTAAGCATAGGTATAGGCATGAATGGTGAAAATCCATATAAAACCCACCAATTTGCAGTTGCAGCAAAGGATCTTGCCCTAGGAAGAGGAGGGGACCAAGCTGTTGTAAAGGATGGGGAAAAGCTGCTATTCTTTGGTGGTAAAAGCAAAGAAGTAGAAAAAAGGACGAAGGTTAAGGCAAGGGTAATCGCCCATGCTCTATCGGAGCTTATAAATCAAGCCAGCGAAGTAATTATAATGGGACATGAGACTCCGGACCTAGATTGCATGGGTGCTGCCCTTGGAATGTATAGGGGATGCAAACAAAAAGGTAAAAGTGTATATATTGTCCTAAACAAGGTAAATAAATCCATTGAAAAAATAATGGAGAAGGTTAATAATAGAGGATATGAGGGTGTTTTTGTAACTAATGAAACATCCAATGCAATAGCGAACAGCAAAACGCTTCTCATAATAGTGGATGTCCATAGAAGAAATTTTGTTGAAAATCCTGAGCTTCTAAATAGGGTTGGGAACATAGTTATAATAGACCACCACAGAAAGAGCGTTGATTTTATTGATAATGCAACAATAACCTATATAGAGCCCTATGCTTCATCAACTTCGGAGCTTGTAACGGAGCTTTTACAGTATATGGTTGATAGAGTTGAATTAAGTGAAGTTGAAGCTCAAGCCCTTATGGCAGGAATATACGTCGATACTAAAAACTTTACCTTTAAGACGGGTTCAAGAACCTTTGAAGCAGCAAGTTTTTTAAAGAGGATGGGGGCAGATCTTATTGAAGTTAAAAGGCTCTTTGCCGATGATTTTAAAACCTTTATTGAAAGAATGGAACTTATAAAAAGCGCAGAGATTAAAAATGGCATAGCAATAGCCCTTCATAGGGGACAGGTTGATAATTTTATAATAGTTCCCCAAGCTGCCGATGATCTTTTAAAGATAGACGGAATTGAGGCCTCCTTTGTTCTTGCTAATGTTGGAAATGAGGTTATCATAAGCGGAAGATCCTTAGGAGATATAAATGTTCAGCTTATTTTAGAAAGTATCGGTGGGGGAGGACACATGACAATTGCCGGGGCAAAGCTTTCAGGTATAAGTATAGATGAAGCTAAAAAACTTTTGGAAATTTCTATACAAAACTATCTAAAGGGGAGTGACAAGAAATGAAGGTAATATTAAATGCTGATGTTAAAGGTGTAGGAAAAAAAGGAGATGTTATAAACGTTTCAGATGGCTATGCAAGAAATTTTCTTTTTCCAAGAAAATTAGCAATAGAAGCAAATGAATCAAATTTAAAGGTATTAGAAGCTCAAAAGGCTAAAGAAGAGCAAAAAAGACAAGAGGAGCTTCAAAGGGCAAGGGAGCTTGCAAAAAAACTTTCTGAAATTACAGTTGAAGTGTCAGTTAAGGCTGGGGAAAACGGAAAGCTATTTGGTTCAATAACTTCAAAGGATATATCAGATGCTCTTAAAAAACAACATGGAATAGAAATAGATAAGAAAAAGATAGAATTAGATGAGGCAATAAAGGTTGCAGGAGTTTACAATATTGAAGTAAAGGTTTATCCGGAAGTTACAGCAAAGCTTAAGGTAAGCATTAAAGCACAGTAGAAAGGAAGATTTAGGTGAAAAAAAACGCAGTAAGTAAATCTAATAAAGTTAGGGAAATAATTAAAGGACAATATGAAGAACTTGAAATAAAGGTTAATTCTTTGATTGAAAATGTATATGAGCTTTATGGGACTGAAAATGTAAATGCTGTTTTAAAGGAAGAAAATCTTTTAGATGCACTTTTATCGGATGAATTAAACGAAAAACTTTTTGTTCTTCAAAAGGTTCTTTTAAACAAAGATGATTTTATAGATAACCCTTTTGAACTTATTGAAAAGTTAGAAGAAAAATTAGCCTACGTTTTGGCAAGAAAAAAAGTTGAAATGGAACTTGAAAAAAAGGTTGATGAGATAATAGAAAAAAACAATGAAAAGTTTATTGATGACATAAAGCTTAGCATCATTAAAAAACAAAGGGGACCAGAAAACAGCAAAACATTAAAAAAACTTGCAGAGCTTCAAAAGCTTGAGAGCATAGGCCTTTCAAAATCAATTATGGAATACCTAAGGCCATCTTCTGTCAAGGAGATTGTTGGACAGGATAGGGCTATAAAGGCTATATTATCAAAGCTTGCATCGCCCTATCCACAGCATATAATACTTTATGGTCCTCCGGGGGTTGGAAAAACGACCACCGCAAGGCTTGCCTTTGAAATTGCAAAGATGTTAAAATCCACTCCTTTTTATGAGGAGTCTCCCTTTGTGGAGGTAGATGGGACAACCCTAAGATGGGACCCAAGGGAGATTACAAACCCTCTTTTAGGTTCTGTCCATGACCCTATATATCAGGGAAGCAAAAGGGACTTTGCAGAAAGCGGCATTCCTGAGCCAAAGCTTGGACTTGTTACAAAGGCCCATGGAGGAATCCTGTTTATCGACGAAATAGGCGAGATGGATCCAATACTTCAGAATAAACTTTTGAAGGTTTTAGAGGATAAAAGGGTGGAATTTTCATCATCCTATTATGATCCTGATGATGAAAATGTTCCTGAATATATTAAAAAGCTATTTGATGAAGGAGCACCGGCGGATTTTGTTTTAATCGGTGCAACAACTAAAAGCCCTGAGGAGATCAATCCTGCCTTAAGATCAAGGTGTGCCGAAGTTTATTTTGAACCACTTTCTAAAAAAGATATCCAAAACATTGTTTTAAATGCTGCAAAAAAGTTAAAAATCAAAATGGATGCAGAAGTTCCCGAAATCATTAGTCAATATACTATAGAGGGAAGAAAGGCTGTTAATATATTAGCCGATGCCTATGGTTATGCCCTTTATAATAGAAGAGGCAAAAGGCCATATATTACAAAGGATGATGTTTTAGAGGTAATAAACCTTGCAAAGCTTGTTCCTTATTATAAAACCTATGCAAAGGAAGAGGGAGAAGTAGGTAAGGTATTTGGCCTTGCAGTTTCAGGCTTTTTAGGAAGTATATTGGAGATTGAGGCGGTTGCCTTTGAAAAGGAAGATGGAAGCGTAAGGTTTAATGATACAGCTGGCACCATGGCAAAGGACTCGGTTTTTAATGCAGCATCGGTTATAAGAAGGCTTACTGGTCTAGACATTTCCAATTATGACATCCACGTAAATATAATTGGCGGAGGAAATGTGGATGGACCTTCTGCAGGTGCTGCCATAACCGTTGCAATATTAAGTGCCATAACAGGCAAAAAAGTAAGACAGGATACTGCTATTACCGGGGAAATATCCCTTCTTGGTGAAATTAAGCCTGTTGGTGGAGTAAATGAAAAGATTCATGGGGCAATTCAGGCAGGAATGAAAAAAGTCATAATTCCTAAAGAAAATATTGATGAGGTATATAAGGATTATGAGATTGAAATAATCCCTGTTTCCACGATAGATGAAGTGTTAGATGTAATTCTTTGGGAGGCGGTTTGATGGATAAATTAAGGGTTCCTCCACATAATATTGAAGCTGAGCAGTCGGTATTAGGCTCTATGCTTCTTGACAGGAATGCAATAGCCGACGTTACTGAAATTTTAACTGGCGATGAGTTTTATAAAGAATCCCATAGGATATTATACAAAACAATAGAGGAAATTTATAATAAGGATGAACCTGTGGATATCATAACCGTAATAGACCTTTTAAAGAGCAGGAATCTTTTGGAGGTTGTAGGAGGAGTAAGCTATATATCAAACATTGTTGCTTCTGTTCCTACGACAGCTAATGCAAAGTCCTATGCAAAAATAGTTAAAGAAAAGGCGCTTTTGAGAAGGCTTATAATCGCATCTAACGAAATTATGGATAAGTGCTATCAGGAGCCTGATGATGTTGAAGAAGTTTTAGGCTTGGCAGAAAAGGCAATATTCGATATATCTCAAAATAAATCCCACAATGATTTTGAGCCTTTATCAGAAATAATAATGAAAAGTTTTGACAGCATAGAACATCTGTCAAAAACAAAGGGAGATGTTACAGGGATTCCATCGGGATTTACTGATCTTGATAGAAAAACATCGGGATTTCAAAAGGGAGATTTTATTCTTGTTGCAGCAAGACCTTCTATGGGTAAGACGGCCTTTGTTTTAAATATAGCCCTTCATGCTGCCTTAAGGGCTAAAAAAAGCGTTGCAATATTCTCCCTTGAAATGTCAAAGGAACAGCTTGCATTTAGAATGCTCTGTGCTGAGGCTAACATAGATATGTTAAAACTAAGGACAGGGGATCTTGATGAGGAGGATTGGTTTAGACTGGCAAGGGCGGCAGGCCCGATGTCTGAGTCAAAGATATTTATAGATGATACCCCTGGAATTTCTGTAAATGAGATGAGGTCAAAATGTAGAAGACTAAAGATAGAAAAGGGCTTAGACTTGATTATAGTTGACTATCTTCAGCTCATGTCAGGAAGTAAAAGAAGTGAAAGTAGACAACAGGAGGTTTCAGAAATATCAAGATCCTTAAAGGCCCTTGCAAAGGAAATGGATGCTCCGGTTATTGCCCTATCGCAGCTTAGCCGTGCTCCTGAGGCAAGATCTGACCATAGACCAATGCTATCGGACCTTAGAGAATCAGGTTCCATCGAACAGGATGCTGACCTTGTTATGTTCCTTTATAGGGATGAATATTACCATAAGGATACCGACAAGAAAAACATTGCGGAGGTTATAATTGCAAAGCAAAGAAACGGTCCTACAGGAACAGTTGAATTAGTATGGCTTGGACAGTATACCAAGTTTGGAAATCTCGATAGATATCATAGTGCATAAAAAAGTCCAGCTTTATACCATGAGTATAAGGCTGGACTTTTTTATTAACAACTAGAAATGATTTATGGAGTTAAAGATTGTATATATAACTGAGTTGCGTAATATTCTTAGGAGAGTTGAATAAACTGTTTTGTGTGTAAAGGGAATTTAGTAGTAAATGAATTTGTTAACTACTATGAAAATGAAGTAGCATAGAAAAGAACTTAATTTAAAAAAATTAAAATCCGTGCATCTGGTGTTACTTATTAAAGAGAATTGAACATTAAGATGGAATAAGGCAACTTGACATGATTTTTATAAAGGCTATAATTAAAATTGTTAGGATTTTCAATAAACTTACTCTTATGTGTTTCTTTATATACGTCTGATTTTATAAACAGGCTATATTTAGAAATACATTGGAGGTGAGGTTTATGAATCAAGTGGTTGCACTTGAGAGGATTGAAAATCCTAATTCAGTAAGAAGGTTTGGTTTTATTCCTGCCATTCTTTATGGAAAAGGAGTATCAAGCCCTCAAAAGGTTAAGATTGCAAAAAAGGATGTTTTAAAACTATTAAGACACAATAGTAAAAATTCAAAGGTTTATGTTGATTACAAAAATAACAAGTATTTCTGCGTGATAAAGGATGTCCAATTAGATTATTTAAACAAAGACATACTTCATCTTGAATTTCAAGCAGTTCATGAGGATGAAGAGGTAAAAATTGAACTTCCTGTAATTTTTGAAGGCGAGGAGTTTTTAGAGGCCAAGGGATTTATATTAGAAACATATATGCCCAAGATTGAAGTTATGGGAAGATTAAAGGACCTTCCTGAAGTTATTAAAATAGATGTTAAAGACAAAAAATTAGGGGACAAGATAACTATTGAAGATTTGAATTTAGGTGAAGAAATAAAGATATTAGAGGATTTAGATAAAGTAATCGCGGTTGTATCTAATTCTGCAACAGAAGATATTGCAAGTTAGCAGGCTTATAGCCTGCTATGTGCTCCATTAGCTCAGCGGTAGAGCAGCTGATTCGTAATCAGCAGGTCGCCGGTTCGAATCCGGCATGGAGCTCCAAAATAGTTTTATATCATTTAAAAAGGGGCAACATTTTATGCCCCTTTATTGTTTTTTTAGTTAAAAAGATTTTTATATCCTTCATGGGATAATTTCAAAAAGCTTCGTCTATATAAGTGAATAAAGAAAGGGGGATAGACTATGAGAAGTATTGGAACCATATCAAGTGCAGTAGGGTTTATATTTTTAGGAATTTGGATGATAATAAAAAGAATTGATGTTAATTTAGGGATGACCATGCTAAAGTTTTGGCCTTTACTTCTTGTTATTTTAGGGTTGGAGCTTATATTTTTTAGCTTAAGAAAACGTGAAGAAAGGATGTCACTAAATCCTTTGATAGTTTTTGTTATTCTAATTTATATTGCAGTTAACGGCTTTTATTCTTATAGTTTAAATTTTTCCTCTAAAATAGTTAATTTTGATTCTTTTCAACTTAAACCTTTTAATTCATTAGACAGTAAAGCTATAAATTTTGACAGTTCTTTAGAGACAGTAGAAAACAATGTTCTGATAAAAGCTGATAATTTAAAGGTTAACATTATTGAAACAAATGAAAAAAAGATAAAGGTTGAGGGCAAAGTTTATTTTCCTAAAGGCAGCTTTTATAACAAATTTGAGCCTACTTTAGAATCCTCAGAGGGATGGACTAAAATAGAGTTTTTTAACAACGAGATAAAGGGAGTAGAACTAAACGTTCATGTTCCAAAGATAGTTAATTTAGAGGTTGTTTCTAATAATCTAAAGTTTTCAAGCAGTGCTAATATAACTAAAGTAAAGATCGATTCTCAAAATGCCGATGTAAACATTTCTAAAGCAAAAATACTAAGCTTAAACGGTCAGAATGTAAATTTAAACGCAAAGGATATATCCAATACCGTTGAAGTTTGGGGAGTAAATGGAAATGCAAATATAAACGGAGAATTAAAAAATTTAAAACTTGATATGGTGAATGGTAAAATAGATGTTAAGGATGATTATAAAAATGAAAATGTAGTTAAAAATTTTAAGGTTTCATTAAACAGTGGGGTAGTAAATTTTTCTACAAAGGAAAAGGATGTAGATGTTGAGCTCAATTTAGACAATGGGGTATGCAGGTTAAATGGTGATACAAGAGTAAATTCGGGAATAAAAAGGGTTATAGGAAGTGGGAGAAATAAAATGATTATAAGATTAAACAGTGGTGTTATTAACTTTAAGTGTATGGAGTGATTTTGTTGGAGGAGAAGGGTTTAGTCGAAAGGATAAGGGAAGGGGATAAAGATTCATTTGTTTATATTGTTGATTTATACAAAAAGCAGCTTGTAATGTTTTGTTATTCTTATGTTAAAGATCTTCAAGAAGCGGAGGATATATCTCAGGAGGTTTTTTTAAAGTTTTACCAAAACATTTCAAAATATAGATGTGAGTGTTCTTTAAAAACCTATCTTTTTTACATTGCCCGATCAACATGTATAGATTTTTTGAGAAGGAAAAAGTTAAAGGAAGTTTTAACTAAACAGCAACAGAAGTCGCCCACTTCTGTAAGTGGGTGATGAATGTTGATTGATAAATTCTTCCTTTATTGTATAATCAGTATTATAGGAAGTAGGTTATGTAATAGAATGGATTTAGACAATAATAATCATTCATTATTCTTATTGTATTATCATCTTGTTTTGGTAACTAAATATAGAAGAAAAGTTATTTATGATAATATATCGAATAGACTAAAAGAAATATTTGAAAAGATACAGGATAATTATAATATCACATTACAAGAATGGAACCATGATAAAGACCATATCCATATATTATTCAAAGCACATCCTAATACTGAGTTGTCTAAGTTTATAAATGCATATAAAAGTGCTTCATCAAGATTGATAAAGAAAGAGTATCCTAAATTAAAAGAGCAATTATGGAAAGAATATTTTTGGTCAAGAAGTTACTGTTTACTTACAACAGGTGGGGTGTCAATTGAAGTAATTAAAAAATATATAGAAAAGCAAGGGAAAGAGGTGTAACTTTGCTAAAGGCTTATAAATACAGGATATATCCAACAAAAGAACAAGAAGAATATTTTGCAAAAGTATTTGGTTGTGTAAGATTTATATACAACAAAATGCTACATGACAAAATAGAATACTATAAAAAACAGGAGAAATGCTAAACAATACACCTGCACAATATAAAAAAGAATATTCTTTTCTAAAAGAAGTAGATAGTCTTGCACTTTCCAACGCACAACTTAATTTAGAAAAAGCATATAAAAATTTCTTTAGAGATAAAAAAATAGGATTTCCAAAGTTCAAGAAAAAGAAAGGTTACCAGTCTTATACTACAAATAATCAAAATGGAACAGTAACACTTGAAGGTAGTTATCTAAAAGTTCCAAAGTTAAAGACAAAAATAAAAATAAAACAACACAGACAATTTGAAGGAAGAATTAAATCCGTAACTATATCAAAAACGCCAACAGGTAAATATTATGCTTCTATACTTGTAGAAGAAGAAATTAAAGAATTACCTAAAATAGATARAAAAGTAGGTATAGATTTAGGA
>NZ_JAUONW010000012.1:0-65241 GCF_030546345.1 Caloramator sp. CAR-1 | reverse complement strand
TAATTCATAAAAGGTGGGACATTGAAAATAATGTATTTCACCAATTGAAAACAGAGTGTCATTTTGATCATTGCTATTTGCATAGCCCTACGGGCATAGAGGCTATAGTTGGATTCATGATAATAGCCTTTAACTTAACCCAATTATACTTTTTTAGAAACATTCGAGGATTCAGAGAAAAAAGGCTTTTGCAGATAAATATAATAGAAGATTTGAAAGATGAAATGTTGATAATTATGAATTGGATTAATCCAATTTTTAACACTGCATAGTCGATAATAAAATTGGAAATACAGCTTTTCATTATGATGGGGAGGGGGAAGGTGTATCTATATACATGGCCTACGGCCTTTTTCCCTTCCAAAATTTCAATAAAATAGAAAAAATCTAATTTCCTATAAAGAAAAAAGCTTTACTGGAAATTAGATGCGAAATCTCTGAAAGAGGATTATTTTATTTGATTTTCAAAAAACTATGTTATATAATTAACTTAAGTCCGTTATTTTGGAGCTTCCGAAATAATGGATAAGCATTTTCCGATTGCAAGGAGGTGTCCGAGCAAAAGGGTAGGGAAGTAAATTAGCCCTTCAGCTTTTGCTGAAGGGCTTTTTTTGGAGGTTGCTATGGAAAAGAGAATTGGTGTTGTGGGCATTGTAATTGAAAACTTTGATAATACCTATAAGGTTAATGCTATACTACATGACTATTCTAATATTATTGTTGGAAGAATGGGTATACCTTATAGGGACAGGGGGATATTCATTATTTCACTTATAGTTGACGGAACTACAGATGAGATAAGTTCAATGACAGGAAAGCTCGGTAAAGTGGAAGGTGTTAATGTAAAAACCGCATTATCAAAAATTTGAATGGGAGGCAAATTATGAAGGATATAAAAGCTGAAGACTTTATAATTCATGAAGAAATTATAGAGTCGATGGAATTTGGAGAGGAAAAATCGAAGGATAAGTCATATGTAAGGGAAATTTTACAAAAAGCAAAGGAGTGCAAAGGGCTAACCCATAGGGAAGCTGCAGTATTACTACATGTTGAAGATGAAGATATTCTAAATGAAATGTTTAAAACTGCAAGGAAAATTAAAGAGAAAATATACGGAAAGAGAATTGTCCTCTTTGCACCGCTATATGTAAGCAATTATTGTGTAAATAACTGCTACTATTGTGGCTATAAACATACCAATCAATCTTTTAAAAGAAGAAGGCTTACAATGGATGAATTAGTTGAAGAGGTAAAGATTTTAGAATCCTTAGGACACAAAAGGCTTGCCCTTGAGGCTGGGGAAGATCCTGTTAACTGTTCTATCGATTATATTTTAGATTGCATTAGAACTATTTATTCCATTAAATTTGAAAATGGAAACATTAGAAGAATAAACGTAAATATTGCTGCAACTTCAGTTGAAAACTATAAAAAATTAAAGGAAGCAGGCATAGGAACTTATATCCTGTTCCAGGAAACATACCACAGACCAACCTATGAAAAGATGCATCCTTCTGGCCCAAAGCATGATTATGACTATCATACAACTGCTATGGATAGAGCAATGCAGGCAGGAATTGATGATGTTGGAATCGGGGTATTATACGGGCTTTATGACTATAGATACGATACTATAGCTATGCTTATGCATGCTGAGCATCTTGATAATACCTATGGTGTAGGTCCCCATACGATTTCTGTTCCAAGACTTAGGGAGGCAGAGGGTGTATCGTTAGAAAATTTCCCTTATCTTGTTAGCGATAAGGATTTTAAAAAGATTGTTGCTGTATTAAGATTTGCTGTCCCTTATACTGGAATGATTTTGTCGACAAGAGAAGAACCAAATTTTAGAGACGAAGTTATTGGACTTGGAATATCACAGATTAGTGCAGGTTCCTGCACTGGAGTTGGAGGATATGTGGAAGAATACAAACTGCATATTCATAAGGAGGATGAAAAACCTCAATTTGAAGTTGGGGACCACAGATCACCACTTGAGATAATAAAGAGTTTATGCAGGGGAGGATACATCCCAAGCTATTGCACGGCTTGTTATAGGGAAGGAAGAACAGGCGAACGATTTATGAGACTTGCAAAAACAGGACAAATTCATAATGTCTGTCAACCTAATGCAATTTTAACCTTTAAAGAATTTCTTTTGGATTATGGGGATGAAGAGGCAAGAGAAATTGGTGAAGAAACAATAAAAAAGGCTCTTGATGAAATACCAAATGAAAGAGCTAGAGAGGCAACTATTGAGAGATTAAAGAGAATTGAGGATGGAGAAAGAGATTTAAGATTCTAAGGAGTGGATTCTATGCAGGATACACCAAAGGCAAATAGACTTCATATAGCGATATTTGGGAAACGAAATGCAGGAAAATCAAGCTTAATAAATGCTATTACAGGTCAGCAGATAGCATTAGTGTCAGATTTTGCGGGGACAACTACAGATCCGGTTTATAAGGCTATGGAGCTGTTACCAATTGGACCTGTAGTGATAATTGATACAGCAGGACTTGACGATGAAGGAGAATTAGGAGAGCTAAGAATAAAAAAGACAAAAGAAGTTATGGACAAAACTGATCTTGCGATATTAGTTTTTACTGCTGAAAGTAAAGATTTTAGCTTGGAAAAAGAATGGTTTAATGATTTAAAAGAAAGAAATATTCCAGTTATTGGTGTAATAAATAAGGTTGATTTAGATGATATTGATGTTGAAGAATTGCAAAATGACTTTGACATTCCCTTTGTAAAGGTAAGTGCAAAAAATAAACAAAATATTGGAAAACTAAAAGAATTAATTCAAATTAATGCACCAAAGGATTATGAAAGGGAGACGATAGTTGGAGATATAATAAAACCTAAAGATTTGATTTTGCTTGTTGCCCCACAGGATATACAAGCACCTAAGGGAAGATTAATTCTTCCACAAGTTCAGGTATTGAGGGATATACTAGATCATGATGCAATGCCAATCATAGTTAAAGATAGTGAACTTGAGGATTCATTAAAGGTTTTAAATAAAAAACCTGATCTTGTGATTACTGATTCCCAAGTTTTTGCTAAAGTAAATTCTATTATTCCAAAGGATGTTCCCTTAACTTCTTTTTCAATACTGTTTGCAAGATATAAGGGTGAACTTGAATATTTTGTTCAAGGGGCCAAAAAAATCAATGAGTTAAAACCTGGAGATAATGTTTTAATTGCAGAGGCCTGCACCCATCATCCTTTAGAGGGGGATATTGGTAGACAAAAACTACCAAAGTGGCTTGAGGAAAAAGCAGGTGGAAAATTAAACATTACTGTTAATGCAGGTGTGGATTTCCCAGAAGATTTAACAAAGTATAAACTTGTAGTTCATTGTGGTTCATGCATGTTTAATAGAAAACAACTTATGACAAGGATAATACGATGTTCTGAACAAAATGTGCCTATTACAAATTATGGAGTGGCTATAGCAGAAATAAATGGAATTTTAGACAGGGTTATTGAGGTGTTTAAAAAATAAGGCTGCAAATTAATATGCAGCCTTATTTTATCATTTCATTTTTGCTATATATGTTAAGATAAATATCCCTCATTTTTTCAACTTCTTCTATTGCTAAGGGTTTTGGCATTCCAATTTGGGTTGCAAGGATATATATCTTTGCTGATTTTTCAAGTATTTGACAAACATTAAATGCTTCTTTTAAATTTCTTCCGAGGGATATTGCACCATGGTTTGCCAGCAATACAGCGTTTTTACTTTCTAATACTTCTAAAATATTCTCTGCAAGTTCAGATGTTCCAGGAAAGGCGTATTTTGCACAAGGAACCTCTCCACCTATAATCATAGCCATATCTTCTATGATTGCAGGGATGTTTTTCCTTGTAACAGCAATAGCAGATGCATAAATACTGTGGGTATGTATAATAGCCTTAACATCGCTTCTACATTTATATATTTCTGAATGAACAGGCAATTCAGTTGATGGACGATGATTCCCTTCGATTATATTGCAATTCATGTCACAAATTACTATATCTTCTGGAGTCAGTTTTTCATAGGGAATACCGCTCGGGGTAATTAAAATTTTATCCTCTAATCTTGCACTTATATTTCCCCAGGTTCCAAATACAAGACCGGATCTTTTTATCTCCTGGCCATAAAAAATTAATTCTTTCTTCAGACTTTCAATGTCCATTGTATCACCTCATGATTTTAATATTTTCCTCAAAGGGAGGATAGATAACTCCTCTATCAGTGATAATAGCAGTAATATTTTCGTTAGGCGTAACATCAAAGGAAGGGTTGAAAACTTTAACGTTTTCTGGAGCAATTCTAACATTAAATATTTGTCTTACTTCCTCATGGCTACGCTCTTCGATTGGTATTTCTGCGCCGCTTTTTATATTTAAGTCAAAGGTAGAGTAGGGCGCAGCTATATAAAAAGGAATGCTATGAGTCTTTGCAAGGACAGATAGGGAATAGGTTCCAATTTTGTTTGCTGTATCTCCATTAGCAGCTATTCTATCAGCACCAACTATTATTGCATCAATTAAACAAAGCTTCATTACATAACCTGCCATATTATCGGATATCAATGTAACATCTATTCCATCGCTCATCAGTTCAAAGGCAGTTAATCTTGCACCTTGAAGAAGTGGCCTTGTTTCATCTGCAAAAACTTTAATTTCTTTACCCATTTCTATAGCACTTCTAATAACGCCCAGGGCAGTTCCCCAGCCTGCTGTAGCTAAAGCACCAGCGTTACAGTGGGTTAAAACAGTGCATTTATTAGGAAGCAACTTAGCACCATACTCTCCAATTTTTTTATTAAGTTTAAGGTCTTCATTAAATATTTCATTGGCTTCATTTTCCAATAGTGTAATTATATTTTCATTGTCATTTTGCAATGCAGAGTAAAATTTATCCTTCATCCTACTTAATGCCCAAAACAAATTAACAGCTGTTGGCCTTGTTGAGGCTAATGTTTCAAATACCCTTTGCATATTCTTTTCAAATTTTATTTTATCATTTGAGTAAACTTCCTTTGCACCAAGAACAACTCCATATGCTGCTGCTATTCCAATAGCAGGTGCTCCTCTAACCACCATACTTTTTATACATTCTGCTACATCCATGAAACTGTTACATTCTATGTATTTAACTTCTATCGGAAGGAGCCTTTGATCTAAAAGATTAAGTTTAAAGTTAGACCAAATTATCGGTTTCATTTCTATTTCCCCTTTGTTTTAAACTTATAAGTTCTTGAGTTGCATATTGTTAATTGTCTGATTATTTAATAGAGTTTTATTTACTAATTGAGAAACAATTTTTTATATAGCTCATAACCAATGCAATAGTAGCATAACATAAATTAGTTTTCGCTGCAAGGACAACCTTTACCCTTAGTCATACTAATTAACTTTTAAATAGTATTCTTAATTAAGTATTGTAAGGGTATAACAGGAGATTAAGCATCCACTTCGGAAATTATGGCTATCCTCATCAATTTCAATCTTTAAAGTTGTTTACATTATTATTTTTTTACTTTAGTATATAATTATAGCACTATTTAATGGTAATTTTAAATATTTGGTGGTGATATTTTGAGGACTTTCATTACCTTTGAGTTTGATAAAAGAACGAAGGAGGAAATAGCAAAGGTTCAAACTCTTATAAAGGAGAATTCATTTAAGGGGAGATTTAAGCACATAAATAATTTCCATCTAACAATTAAATTTTTAGGTGAAACAGATAACGAAACTATATATGAAATTTATGAGGAACTAATTAAAAACTTTAAAGATATTAGCAAAATAAATGCTTATTTAAAGGGAATTGATGCCTTTAGAAGTGGCAATAATATTAAAACGATATTTTTAAATGTATGGGGCGAGATTGAAAAAATTAAAGAAATTGCAGTAAGGGTAGATGATATTACAAACAAGTTTGGATTTAAAAGGGATAATAAGTTTATTCCCCATGTTACGATAGCTCAGGATGTTGAGCTTAAGATCCCTTTTGCTGAATTAAAGGGCAAATTAGAAGATATTTGCATTGATAAGATAATATTTGATAAAATTGTTATCATGAAAAGTGAAGAGATAGATAGGAAAAGAGTTTATACTCCTTTAAAAACACTATATTTACGTTAGAAAGGATGATGTTATGATTACAAAGGAACAGATTAAAAGAATTAATGAACTTTATAAAAAACAAGTAGAAGGAACACTAACAGAGGAAGAAAAGGAGGAACAAGCATATCTTAGAAGACTTTATGTGGATTCAGTAAAAGAAAGCTTAAAGGCACAGCTTGATAATATAAAAATTGTGACGCTGGAAGAGTATGAAAAACTTCAAAAAGAAAACAAATGCACTTGTGGGCATGAGCATTGCCAACATAAGCATTAAATTTGGGTGATTATATGAAAAAAGAATTAAGAAGGGAATTGATTAAAAAGCGATTAGAAATGTCTAAAGATGAAGTAGAAACAAAAAGTAATAAAATAATGGATAAATTAATTGAAATACTTAAAGATAAAAAGATTAAAAACATAATGCTTTATTATCCTATAAAAAATGAAGTCTCTACTCTAAAACTTGCTTTATTTTGTTTTGATATGGAAATTGGAGTTATTTTCCCTAAATCCATTAAAGAAACTTATACTATCTTGCCATGTAAAATTAAATCCTTTGATGATTTAGAAGCAGGTGAATATGCAATACTTGAACCCAAAATTTTTGAAATAGTCAATAAAAAAGATATCGATATTGTAATAGTTCCTGGTGTTGCCTTTTCAAGGTCGGGTTATAGATTAGGCTATGGAGCAGGATATTATGATAGATTTCTTTCTGATTATAGAGGAATAAAAATAGGTGTATGCTACTCATTTCAAATTTGTGATTCTGTTTTTAATGAAGAATATGATGCCAAGATGGATGCTATAGTGACAGAGAATGAAGTGTTTGAATTTACCGAAATTTAATGATAGAATTAAATTGACTAAATTTTAAGGAGGTAAGTATATGGAACACAATAAGCTTGAAACCCTTACAAAAAAATATGAATATGTTTGGGATAAGATTGGGGAAAATGAAGTTAAGGAAATGATGGATTTTGCTGAAAAGTATAAGGACTTCATGAATAAGGCAAAAACTGAAAGAGAAGCTACAGCAGAAATAGTTAGGATGGCAAAGGAAAAAGGTTTTATCGATTTAAACGATGCTATTGCACAAAATAAGAAACTTTCAGCAGGGGATAAAGTTTTTGCAGTTAACAAGGAAAAGGCAGTAGCTTTATTTGTAATTGGTGCAACTACCATGGAAAAAGGAATGAATATAGTCGGGTCACATATAGATTCACCAAGAATAGATTTAAAGCCTAATGCACTTTATGAAGACGAAGGTTTTGCTTTACTTGAAACACATTATTATGGTGGTATTAAAAAATATCAATGGGTAACAATACCGCTTGCCCTTCATGGCGTTGTTGTAAAAAAGGGTGGAGAAAAGGTTAACATAGTTATTGGAGAAGATGAAAATGACCCTGTTCTTTACATAACCGACCTTCTAATACACTTATCTGCGGATCAAATGGAAAAGAAATTAGCAAAGGGTATTGAAGGAGAAGATCTAAATGTTCTTATTGGAAGCAGACCAATAGAGGACAAAGAGGTAAAGGGCAGAATAAAATTAAATATTTTAAGAATTTTAAACGAAAGATATGGAATTGATGAAGAGGATTTTGTTACTGCAGAATTTGAAATTGTGCCAGCTGGTAGAGCAAGGGATGTTGGTTTAGATAGAAGCATGGTAATGGCTTATGGTCATGACGATAGAGTTTGTGCTTATACTTCTTTAGAGGCAATATTGGAGATTGAAAAACCAGAAAAAACATGTGTGGCGCTATTTGTAGATAAAGAGGAAATTGGAAGCAATGGAGCAACAGGAATGCATTCAAGATTCTTTGAAAATGTTGTTGCAGAAGTTATGGAATTGATGGGTGAATATTCAGAGTTGAAATTAAGAAGATGCCTTGCAAATTCAAAGATGCTATCATCTGATGTTACTGCTGCTTTTGACCCGATTTATCCAAGCGTTCTTGAAAGAAAAAATACAGCTTATATGGGCAAAGGTATAGTAATAACAAAGTATACAGGTTCAAGAGGAAAATATTCATGTAACGATGCTAATGCAGAATTTTTAGGTTATCTAAGGGACCTATTCAACAAGCATAATATAACTTGGCAAACTGGCGAACTTGGAAAAGTTGACCAAGGCGGTGGCGGAACAATAGCTTATATACTTGCTGAATATGGAATGGAAGTTGTAGACTGCGGTGTAGCACTTCTTAGCATGCATGCTCCTTGGGAAATAGCAAGTAAAGCTGATATTTATGAAACTTATAAAGCTTACAAGGTATTTTTACAGTATGCATAAAAGGCAGGTTGTCCCTGCCTTTTATTTTTGATAGTTTTTAAGTTCCTGTATTATCTTAGAAGCGTCATCTTTGGTCCATTCTTTGCTTTCATTTTTGCCTGTAAGTTCTTGAGTTAGTTTTTTGAGGTCTTCATCATTTATATTTTTATCCTTTGCAAGTTTTGCTATATAATTTTTTTGATTTTGTGTTGCATAGTCAACCTTTTCTTCTTTAACTTCAACATTCTCATCTGTAATAAGCATTTCCTCCATATCCTCAATGTCTTGAGTAAAAATTCCAGAAGTCCTTGTCGCTGATAGAGTAGCATCTATTAAGGCTCTTTTTTTGGCCATTTTTAATATGGTGTTTACAATTGTATAGGGATTTTGTCTTGCAAATTTTGTTTCTTTGCTATTGCAGGAACCTAATCCTTCAGAGATTATTTCTCCAGTTTTTTTACTTCTTAAGGAACATTTGCAAAGATAGTAAAAAAAACCTTCCTTCCAATTTTCAACTTTTTCTAGTATATCAACGTTTATTGTAAAGCCATACAAATTACACAGCTTTTCAGCCCCTGGTTTAAATAAACTAGGCTTTGGGCTTCCGGGAATTTTACCGTAATCTTCTCCTTCCTTCATTTGGCTTTTTATGAAGTTTTGAATAAGTTTAAATTGTTCTATTTCTCTTTCAATTATCTTTTCGTTAAGGGATTCTCTTTCATCATATATAATTAAATTTTTTTCTAGGTTATCCATTTTTACACCTCCACCTCTTAATTATATTATACTTCATTGAGAAAGTTTTAAAATAAAAACTGCTAATAATAAATACTAAATTTATCTGAATATTATCACAAATTTTTAAGTTGCGAATAAAATAATTAAAAATATCAAGGGGGATAGGTTATATGCTTATTGAAAAAGATTGTCTAATAGTATATTTATTGGAACGACTATATGTCATGGTATTAAAAATTGATGCTAATAAAAGTGATGATTATGAAAGGGGATATATAAAAGGATTTAAGGATTGTATTGAGGAAGTAAACAAATATCAGGAGAATATAAATAAAAAAGGTGGCATATAAGCCACCTTTGGTGCCGAAGGCGGGAGTCGAACCCGCACGGGTGTTACCCCACCGGATTTTGAGTCCGGCGCGTCTGCCAGTTCCACCACTTCGGCAAGGACATTTATATATTAACATGGAATTTTACTTCAGTCAATATATTATTTATTATTTTTTGCCCTTCTTGGTTTTGGCTTTGGTCTGCCAATGACCTCCTTTTTTTTGTTTATCTTTTCAAAACTAATAAGATCAACAAAGGTTAAAGTAATCAACGAAACGATAATCATTTGAAGCCATTGAACAATAGGAAGTTTATAAAGATTACCTAAAAACGGAGGTAAAATAAAGAATATGATAAGTAATATGATTAAATGATGCTTTTTAACATTGTATTTAAAAATATAGGGACGCAAAAAATTAAAAAGAACTAATGAAAACAATACGATAGCTAAAATAATTCCAAGTTGAGTCCAAAACATATTATTCCCCTTTCATAAAAAAGTAAAGCAGTTACAAAAATTATTATACCAATAAATGAATATATTAACAATATCAATTTATAATTAGTTGTGGTAAAATATTCTTAGGTTAGAAGTGAAATACAAAATAAGTCAAAAAATGTCGAAAAGGTGATGGGTATGTTAAGATTTTTAGATTCAGGTGAATCCCATGGCAAAATGTTAGTGGCTATCATAGAAGGATTTCCATCAAATGTTGAAATAAATATAGAAAATATAAATAGACAGTTAGCAAGAAGACAAAGGGGATACGGTAGAGGAGGAAGAATGCTTATAGAAAATGACAAAATTGAAGTGATATCAGGGATAAGAGGTGGCAAAACTACCGGGGCACCAATATGCATAGCTATCCATAACAAAGATTATGAAAATTGGAAAGAAATCATGGATATAGAAAAGGAATATAAGGAAAAGATTATTGTTCCAAGGCCAGGTCATGCAGATCTCAATGGAGTTTTAAAATATAATTTGGATGATATAAGAAATGTTATTGAAAGGGCAAGTGCAAGAGAAACTGCAATAAGAGTTGCAGTTGGTGCAATTTGTATGGAACTTTTAAAAAATTTTAACGTCAAATTTATTAGCAGGACGGTTAAAATTGGTAATGTTGCCGATGATTCAATAATTGAGGAATATTCAGATGAAATAGTATATAGAATAGAAAAGTCCCCAGTAAGATGTTTAGACAAAGAAAAAGAGCAGGAAATGATAAAATTGATTGAAAATATTAAAGAGGCTGGTGATACCCTGGGGGGAGTTGTAGAAGTTATAGCCTTTAATGTTCCACATGGATTAGGTAGCTATTCCTTTTATGATAGAAGGATGGATTATATGATTTCAGGAGCAATGATGTCTATCCAGGGAGTTAAAGCTGTAGAAATTGGAGATGGTTTTGAAGCTCCAAACATTTTAGGAAGCCAATTCAATGACAAAATAACTTATGAAGATGGAAGATTTAAAAGAAAAACCAACCACTTAGGAGGAATTGAAGGCGGAATAACAAATGGTATGCCGCTTGTTGTTCGCCTTTATATGAAGCCGATTCCTTCCATAAGACAAGAATTTGAAACGGTTAATTTGTTAGGAGAGAAAGTAAAAAGCAGATACGAAAGATCAGATGTTTGTGCTGTTCCAGCTCTAGCAGTTGTAGCTGAAAGTGTATTGGCCTTTGAAATAGCAAAAGAAATATTAAATAAATTTTCGGGGGACAGTTTAGAAGATATTTTAAATTCTTATTATCATTATTATTTAAGGGTTGATAGGGGAGTATATTATGGAGGAAACATTATTAATTCAGCAGTGCAAGGAAAATGATAAAGATGCCTTTGAATCTTTATTTAAACAATATGAAAACAAAATATATAATATAGCGTATTATATTTTAAAAAATGAGCATGACGCAATGGATGTTACTCAGGAAGTGGCTCTTAAAATATATAGATCTATTTCAAACTTTAAAGGCGATAGTAAACTTTCAACTTGGATTTATAGAATTACCTATAATACTTGTTTGGATTACATCAAAAAAAGAAAAGAAGACCTTTCATTGGATGAATATATAGCCATCGAAGGTGAAACTATAGATAATACCGAAGATACATATGAATCTAATGAACTTAGGAATATAATTAAAAATTGCATTTTGAAGTTAAATGAGGATTTTAGAACAATTATTGTCTTAAGGGATGTGCATGGCTTTTCATATCAAGAAATAGCAGGGATATTAAACATCGAGGTTGGAACTGTTAAATCAAGACTTAACCGTGCTAGAGAGGCACTTAAGAAGGAATTAATAAAGAATGGTATTGTAAGGGGGCAAAAAGCATGAAGGAACAAAATTACATTTCAAATCTCTTTAACGATGAAAAGGATTTTGAGGGAGGTCTTTTGAAAAGTTTAGAAATTACGCCGCCACAAAATATGCATGAAATAGTTATGAATAAAGTTAGAACAACGGAAAGAAGATATAGAAACAAATTATTATTTAGAAGATACGTATCAGCAGCAGCTGCAGTCTTTATATTTGCAATAGGTATAGGAACATACTTTAATAGAAGTATAAACAAAGAATCTGAAGTTAAGATAGTTTCTGAAATAAATAATCAAAAGGAAAAGGTTAATATAGAAAACATAGTTTCAGAAAACGAAAAGGTAGATGAAAAAGTAGAAGTTACAGTAAAGGATAATAAAACCAATGTGACAAAAACTAATAGACAGACTAAGCCAGTTCTAAAGAAAAATGTGAAAGATTCTAATGTAAATAATATAGAAAATAACGCCAAAGAATCTCAAAAGGAAGATGTTCTTGTTGTAGCTTCTTCAGATAAATACGACTTTAAAGCAAATGACAATAACCTTCAGACTTCTCTAAAGTCTACAACTTTAGTATATAATTATGAAATTATTTGCAGCAAAGAAAATACACAAATAGTTGAATATTTATTATCAAATGCAGTAAAGGTTTCAGAAGAAATTTACTCCATAAATAAAGATAAATTTGAAGAACTAAAAGCATTTTTAAGCAATAACGGTATAGAACTTAAAACAGTAAACGAAGTTTCAAACGATGTTAATGAAATTAACATAAAACTAGTTTTAAAATAACCCTATCAATTCCTCCTTGCCAAATTTGGCAAGGGAATTTTTTTGTTTCATTTAACATAATTGAGAATTTAATATATAATTTAATATATAAAAATTAATTTAAGGAGAGAAGGTTATGACTAAGAAAATTATAATTATAGATTCCAATAGTCTATTGAATAGGGCTTTTTATGCATTGCCTCCAATGAACACATCAACGGGGCAACCTACGAATGCGGTTTATGGATACACTGTTATGCTCATTAAAATAATCCAGGAAATGAATCCAGATTATGTTATTGCTGCCTTTGATAAAAGTAAGAAGAACTTTAGGCATGAAAAATTTATTGAATATAAAGCGGGAAGAAAAAAAATGCCTGATGAGTTGGCACAGCAAATAGAACCTACTAAAGAAATATTACGTGCCTTTAATATAGAAATTTTAGAGTTAGAAGGATATGAAGCTGACGATATTATAGGGACGCTTTCTAAAGGATTTTCAAATAATGATTTTAAGGTCAATATAATTACAGGGGATAGGGATGCATTGCAGCTTGTTGATGATAATATAACGGTATTAATGACAAAAAAAGGGATAACTGAGCTTGAAGTATATGGTGTAGAAGAAATAAAACAAAGGTTTGGCATTGAACCTCAAAATATTATTGACCTTAAAGCTTTGATGGGAGATGCATCTGATAATATCCCTGGAGTTCCAGGAATCGGTGAAAAGACAGCACTTAAGTTATTACATCAATATGGAAATCTTGATAATATATATTCAAATATTGATGAAATTAAACCAGAAAGAATTAAAAATTTATTATTGGAAAACAGAGAAGTTGCATATCTTAGCAGGGAACTTGCGACAATAAAAATTGATGTTCCAATAGAAATTAATTTAAATGAAGGCATTTTAAAATATGATTTAAATAAAGTTATAGACATTTTAACAAAGTATGAATTTAAGAGTATAATATCTAAAATTAAAAAAGAGGAAAATGAATCTAAAATAGAAGAAATAAAATTTGTTGATGATCTAAGCGAGATTGAAAAGATAAAGCAAGAAATATTTAAAGAAGGACAATTTGATTTTTGCTTAATAGAAGAAAATAAAAAAGTAATAGGAATGGTAGTAAGGGATTTTAAAATAATTCCTGCAGCATTAATTGATAAATTTTATGACATATTTATGGATGAAAAAATAATAAAAAATACATATTCATCAAAGATAGCTTATAAGTATTTAAAAGAAAGACAAGTAGAGATAAAAAACTTAGATTTTGATGCGGAAATAGCTGCCTATGTCCTTAATCCTTCATTAAACGATTACTCAGTAGAGTATATAGTGAATAAATATTTAAATAGAAATATAAGCAAAGAAAAGTTGCTTTACTGCTATGGGGTTTTTATTAATAATATAGTTACAATAAAGGAAAAACTCATGGAAGAAATTGACAAACTAAACCTTGCAATCTTATACAAAGAAATTGAGCTACCACTTGTAGAAGTGTTGGCTGAAATGGAGATCAATGGTTTTAAGGTTGATAAGGAAACTTTAAACAAAATAGGGTTTCAGTTAAGCGAGGAAATAGATATATTAACAGGACAGATATATGATTTTGCAGGCGAGGAATTTAATATAAATTCGCCAAAACAACTTGGAGTTATTTTATTTGAGAAACTTAATCTTCCTGTGATTAAAAAAACTAAGACAGGATATTCGACTGATGCAGAGGTCCTTGAAGAATTACTGCCCCACCATCCAATCATTGAAAAGATAATACAATATCGACAATTAATAAAATTAAAAACAACATACATTGATGGTTTAATGGATGCAATTTCTGAGGATGGGAAAATACATTCTAACTTTAATCAAACAGTTACTGCCACAGGAAGAATTTCAAGCACGGAACCTAATCTTCAAAATATACCTATAAAATTAGAACAAGGAAGGCAAATTAGAAGGGCCTTTGTTCCTACAGATGATGACTATGTCATTTTATCAGCCGATTATTCACAGATTGAGCTTAGAGTATTAGCACACCTTTCTAAGGATGAAAACCTAATAGATGCATTTACAAAAGGACAGGATATTCATACTAGAACTGCATCAGAAGTTTTTGGGGTTAAAATGGAGGAAGTAACTCCTTTACAAAGAAGCAGAGCAAAAGCAGTAAATTTTGGTATAGTTTATGGTTTATCAGATTTTGGCTTAGCAAAGGATTTAAAAATATCAAGAAAAGAAGCTAAGGAATATATCGAAAATTATTTTGAGAGATACAAAGGAGTAAGGAATTATTTAGACTGGATTGTTGATTTTGCAAAAGAAAAGGGATATGTAACAACACTTATGAATAGAATAAGGTATATTCCGGAGATTCGTTCAACCAATAAAACAGTTAAGATGCTCGGAGAAAGGCTGGCTATGAACACACCTGTTCAAGGTTCTGCGGCAGATATTATAAAAATTGCAATGATTAAAGTTTTCAAAAGGCTAAAGACAGAAGGATTAAAGTCAAGAATAATACTTCAGGTTCATGATGAATTGATTATTGAAACCTATAAGGACGAATTAGAAAACGTAAAAAGATTAGTTAAATATGAAATGGAGAACGCCGTTAAACTTGTTGTTCCACTTGTGGTTGATATCCATGTAGGAGATAATTGGTATAATGCAAAGTAGGTGATATTTTGATAGTTTTAGGATTAACTGGTGGTATTGCATCGGGAAAGTCAACAGTTTCACAAATGCTTAAGGAAAAGGGGTTTCCAATTATTGATGCAGATATGATTTCGAGGGAGATCTTAAAAATTGGAGAGGTAGCCTTTAATAGGGTAATTGAAAGTTTTGGAATTCAAATATTAAACCCTGAAGGAGAAATCGATAGAAAAAGACTAAGGGAAATAGTTTTTAATGATAATGAAAAGCTAAAAACTTTGAATGAAATAACTCATCCTGAAATCCTTAAAAGAATTAATGAAAAAATAAAAATTTATAATACAAAGGGATATAGATTATGTGTAGTAGATGCAGCATTGCTGATAGAAACAGGATTTTACAAACACGTTGATTTTGTCCTGCTTGTTTATTGCGACAGAGAAACTCAAATAAATAGGCTAATGAAAAGAGATGGATTAACTTATGAACAAGCTATAAAAATGATCAATTCCCAGATGGATTTTGAAGAAAAGAAAAAGTATGCTGATTATATAATAGATAATAGCAAAGATTTAGAGAATACTAAGAAACAATTGGACTACATTATAAATAGCATTTTAAGTATGGAGGAGATGAATGAATAGACGGAAGTTATTTATTATATTACTTTTTCTAATTTTATTTTTAAATCTAAAAAATATTTTTAAAATCTTTTATCCGATAAAGTATAGTGAGTATGTTGTAAAGTATTCTAAAAAATATAATGTTGACCCCTACTTAATATATGCACTTATAAAGGCTGAAAGCAATTTTGATGAATTTGCATTGTCCCATAAAGGTGCAGTAGGTCTTATGCAGATAACTCCTAATACCGGCAGATACATTTCTAATTTATTGAAAGAAAAAAACTATAAGGATGCGGATTTATTTGATCCGGAAAAAAATATAAAATATGGTGTGTTTTATTTTAAAAAGTTATACAACGATTTTGGAAATGATTTAAATTTAGCTCTTGCTGCCTATAATGCCGGGGAAGGAAATGTTAGAAAATGGATGATAAATAATAAGCTCAAAGAAGAGATGTTATTTAAAGAAACAAAACTATACATTAAAAAAGTAAAAAAATATTATATGATTTATAAATGGATTTATCAAAACGAAATTTTATAAAAAGTGTTGACAAAAAAGATTAATTTTGCTAATATATATTGTGTCAAGCGGAGATGGCGGAATCGGCAGACGCGCACGTTTGAGGGGCGTGTGGGTATCCCGTGCGGGTTCAAGTCCCGCTCTCCGCACCAAATTGAACATGTAGGCCTTGTATAACAAGGTCTTTTTTTTTTTTATACCTCAAACAGAATAAATACACATTTTGTCTAATCTAAAGAGCCATATAATAAATGATAAGTTATATTTTTAACAATAATTTTTAAAAGGATTTTACACATTTGTGTTGAATATAAATAAATAGTAAATATTTAAGTAGGTGATAGGTTGTTACATATAAATATTTTCCACAAAAGCATTGTTATTAAAAATGTTTCTTTAGATTCCTTAAAGGATGTTGTGGAATGCATTAATTCTGATGAAAGTAATCTAGAAGCTATTGGAATTAATAAAAAAATTGATTTGGGATTTATAAAAGAAAGGTATATGGAAAGTCTTGTTAATCCTTTAGAATTTTTTTGCGGAATATATCAAGATTTTAAAATGGTGGGAATAATTAAAGGAAGAGTAGAAAAAAAATCTATTCACGAGGCGTGGTTTATGACCTTTATTTTAAAATATGAATTAAGAAATAAAGGATTAGGAACTTATATCCTCGGTCTAGTAGAAGATTATTTAAAAACTATGTATAGTATACAAAGGTTTTGCGTAGTTGTGTCAGAGGAAAACAAAGGCAGTAAAAATTTTTGGCTTAAAAATGGTTATACCATCGAAAGAGTATCAAATTATTTCAAATTAAAAGATAGACCAGTTAATATATTGGTAAAGGGGGTAAAATAAATGAATCAAAATGTAAATTGGTATTTGGAAAAGAAATTAGAAAGGGTAAAACAATCACTTGAAAAAAATAATTATGAAGTTTTTATTGCTGAAGACATAGAAAATGTAAAGGAAATATTAAAGAATATTATTGAAGAGAAGAGCACTGTATCCTTTGGAGGTTCAATGACTCTAATTGACGGAGGAATAATAGAATATCTTAGAAAATGTAATATAACACTGCTAGATAGATATAAAGAAGGCTTAACTCCTGATGATATTGCGGAACTTTACAGAAAATCGTTTTTTGCTGATTATTACATAACAAGTTCAAATGCTATTACTGAGGAAGGATATCTTGTAAATTTAGATGGTAACGGCAATAGAGTTGCGGCAATGATATATGGCCCTAAAAAAGTTATTATTATTGCTGGAATAAATAAAATTGTTAGGGATCTTAATGAAGCATACACAAGAGTTAGAAATTATGCATCTCCAATAAATGCAAAAAGACTATCAAGAAAAACGCCATGTGTTGAGAAAGGGATATGTTTAGATTGTAATTCCCCAGAGAGAATTTGCAATCACTATGTAGTAACTTATAGACAAAACGTAAAGGGAAGGGGAATTATTATCTTAGTAAAACAGGAATTAGGATTTTAATAATTAAATTTTTTTAACATATATTGAACAAATTTTACGCATATTGATATAATAGTTGAGAGATAATGCCGAATCCCAAATGGGTACGGAGGAACCATATTTTGGGGTGAATCTGATAAGTATTATCAGTAGGGAATTCCTTCTTCCCGAACCCGTCAGCTAACTCCGGAGGCATAGGAAGGAGCAGAATAATGAAAAGAAAAAGAATGTTTTTACCAACAATTTTACTTTTAACTGTTTGTTTATTTAATTTTAAAGTCAATGCTAATATTAATGATGCGAGGAATAATCGACAAGCAATATCAAGAGGACCACAGCTGGTTAGTTATGCTAAAAGATTTTTAGGGATAAGATATAAGTGGTCTGGACAATCACCTTCGGGCTTTGACTGCTCAGGTTTCACATCTTATGTTTTTAAATCCTTTGGGATAGAGTTGCCCCACAGTTCTTATGGACAGTTTACGTCAGGACAAAAAATTTTAAAATCACAATTGTTGCCGGGGGATTTAGTGTTTTTTCAAACATCCAAAAGGGGAATATCGCATGTTGGCATTTACATAGGAAATGGTAAGTTTATTCATGCATCGTCTGGTAAGGGATACGTTACTATAACAAGCTTAAGTGAACCCTATTATTCAAAAAGATATAGAGGTGCAGTCAGAATATTAAGATAGAGCAATGCTCTATCTATTTTTCTGTATTAAATTAGGGGTTGAGGGTATGAGATATATTAGGGTCCAATTGGAAGAAAAAAATGATTTTAAGAAAAATATCATAATAATGTTTCTGACTATTTTTATATTTTCAACAATTTTTGCATTTATGATAGATCGAAAAATTATGTTTACTTCTAAAAGGGTTGAAAATCACGATGATATTAAAATAGATACAAATCAAAAGGTAACATTTTATTTAGTCCAATTAGGCTGTTTTAATGAAAGAAAGAATGCTGAAAATTTGGTTAAAGCACTGAATGCTAAAAACGTAACGGCAACTTATGTAGATATTAATGGGAAATATCATGTTATTTCATGGATTGACTATATAAAAGATGGTATAAAAATTTATGAAAACTATTTGATTAATTTAAATTTATCATATATAATAAAAAATGTCGAATTATCAAATAATAATCAGAGATTTCGCATCTAATTTCCAGTAAAGCTTTTTTCTTTATAGGAAATTAGATTTTTTCTATTTTATTGAAATTTTGGAAGGGAAAAAGGCCGTAGGCCATGTATATAGATACACCTTCCCCCTCCCCATCATAATGAAAAGCTGTATTTCCAATTTTATTATCGACTATGCAGTGTTAAAAATTGGATTAATCCAATTCATAATTATCAACATTTCATCTTTCAAATCTTCTATTATATTTATCTGCAAAAGCCTTTTTTCTCTGAATCCTCGAATGTTTCTAAAAAAGTATAATTGGGTTAAGTTAAAGGCTATTATCATGAATCCAACTATAGCCTCTATGCCCGTAGGGCTATGCAAATAGCAATGATCAAAATGACACTCTGTTTTCAATTGGTGAAATACATTATTTTCAATGTCCCACCTTTTATGAATTATCTTCCGTATAGTCTCAGTACAAATATTTTTGTTGGTGGTTACAATCCAGACTTCTTTTAACTCTTTCTTATCGCCTTCATGAATCTCCTCTAAAAATCTTATAAATCTTACCTTAATATCCATACCAGTCATTTCAAATCCATCATCATCCCAAGCACTAACAATAATTTTCTTTGTGCTTCCCTCATTTACTATCCATTGTTTGTTAGCCTCACGGCTTTGAAACAATCCTAATGCGTCTTTAACAATATGAAGCCTTTCATCTTTTACTCTAACAACTGCATCCATTCCAATTGCAAGGACTTCTTTAATCCATGATGCTTTGCAATACAAAGCATCTGTAACTATAACATCTGCAAAGTGATGAAATTTTTCATAAAGCTTTCTAATGAGTCTTTTACCTCCGGTAATTTCACCCTCATCTTTATCAGAACAATCTTTTTTAGGTTCTAACATTTCATAACCCAATACAGTATGGGGATCAGAACCCACAGTTGCACAAACAACTGCTCTGTGGAAGTAATGAGTTATTCCTTGTTTATCAACACGGGTAAGGCATTTTTCACAGCTCTTTTTAGTACTTTCAAATATCTCAACTCCATCAATAGCGGCAACCTTTATTCCATCTACTGTACCGTTTCTAAATACCTTATTTTTAAATATAGTTTTTATTATATGATCATGCATATCATTCAAACTGTTTATATCAAAACTACTTAAGGAACGCCTAACGGCGTCAATATGGGGCAATCTTGTTTTCTTTGGAAATAAATTTTTAAATCTTCCTTTTTCCAACCAATGTTCGAGTCTATTAAAACTTTTAAGTCTACAGATAAATGTGAACAGAACTATAAATGAAATAGTTGAAGTTTCAATTTGAGGATTTATTCTTCCATCTTTTAACCCCTTGATTTTTTCTCCAAGATGGTATACCTTAGAGAAGTAGGTGAGCATTTGTTTTAAATAACGTTTGTTCATCTCAAAACATCCTTTCTATTGGGTTTGTAGCAAAATTCATTATAGAAAGGATGTTTTCATTTTTAAACCCTAAATTTTTTCCAGTAAAAATCGGAATTTACATATTTCAATTATTATTCATCTAAACCATTACATATCAAGGGGCTACGCCCTATTTATTTTTTAATCTGCGAAACTTCTGATCCTCTTTAAAATGAATTAAGCTTTTTTCAAGCTTGTGCATGGCATCAACAAACCTTACAACTCCTGTTCTTTGTCTCATTACAACTGAATGTGTAAAAGCTGTATCTCCTTTGTAAATAACTCCCTTTAAAAGATCGCTGTCTGTCACTGCAGTAGCTGCAAAGTAAACATCATCGCCCTTTATAAGGTCATCGGTTGTTAAAGTCTTCTCTATATCTTCCATCCCAGCCCTTTTACACATTGCAAGCTGTCTATCGTTTTGTGGCATTAGTTTTGCTTGAATTTCCCCACCCAAACATTTTAGTGCTGCAGCGGCCAGAACGCCTTCAGGTGCTCCACCTATTCCATATAAAACGTCTACTCCTGTATCATCAAATGCTGTCGCAAGAGCAGCTGCTATATCTCCTTCACCGAATATCTTGACTCTTACACCAATTTCCCTTGCTTTTTTTATAATCTCCTCATGTCTTGGCCTATCCTGAACCATCACAGTTAATTCCTTCAGATCTTTATTTAAAGCTTCTGCAATATTTTTTAAATTTGTTTCAAAAGTTGCATTTAAATCTACTGCACCTTTAGCCTTAGGACCAACAGCTATCTTTTTCATATATATTTGGGGTGCTCTGAAAATATTCCCCTTTTCTGAAAGTGCGATAGCACTTATTGCGTTAGGTCTTCCTTTAGCAACAAGTATATTCCCATCTATTGGATCTATTGCAATATCATATTCTGTTTGCCCATCCTTCCACTGCCCAACTTTTTCACCTATATAAAGAATCGGAGATTTATTTATCTCCCCTTCTCCTATTACAACTCTCCCCTTGATAGGCAATAATTCAAAGGCATATCTAGCTCCATTTGCTGCAGCTAAATCCACCTCTTCAATATTACCTTTTCCTAATAATTTAGAACATGCAAGTGTAGCAGCCTCTGTTACCCTCACAATCCCCATTGCAATATCAAACTTTTCCATAGCGTCCCTCCAAGATAAAATTTCTGTTTTTATTATATCATATTGAATAGTAAAATGAAATATAAGATATATTATTTAAAATATAGTTTATCACATAAAAATATCCCATAAAGGAAACCTTTATGGGATATTTTTATGATACTTGTGAGAAAACGTCCGTTGGAACTATTGCATCTATAATGCCTATTACCAGTGCAGCCAGGATAGCCCCCCATGCTGTAACTGACACACCTGCCACAATAAATTGAGTTAAGTAAATAATGATTGCAGCTATTAAGAAACCTACAATTCCTCTGCCAAAGGGTGAAGCATCCAGTTTAAATACTAATCCAATAAGATAATCAAGCGCTGAAATAACAATAGCAGCTAATATTGCTGTTCCAAATCCAGCAACCCTAAAGCCAGGAACTAAAAAGCTTGCAATAACAAGAATAACAGCATTTACTAAAAACTTAATGATGATTGAAAAAATATTTACGTTTTTTCTTTCTCTATTTTCACCCATAGTAACACCTCCATTAGTATTTTGGTCAAAAAAGCAAAAAATATACAAAAAAAAGTGCCTATAAGGCACTTTTGGCAGTCCCAAGGGGAATCGAACCCCTGCTACCGCCGTGAGAGGGCGGTGTCCTAACCTCTAGACCATGGGACCATATTCTTTTTTCAATAAAATTATATAATATTTTCTATTATTTGTAAAGACCAATAAAAAATTATTTATAGACATCTATTAAAAGTCCCTTTATTTCTTCTATTCTATCTGCTAAGTTTATTATATCCCTCTGAGACTCAATTAATCCTCTTGTAAGCTCATCTATTTTGCTATTTATCACCTCAATCTTAATATGTATTCCATAATTGTATGGCCCTACTTCTCTTTTTAAGATATAAGCATTTTTTATTACAAAGGATAAGTATTCCTGAACCTTTAATTTATACCTTTTTGCATCCTCCAGGCTTCTTGTAGCAATTAAACGCTTTCCAAGGATATCGATTTCATTAAGTAGCTTTTGCAGTTGCCCTTCAGTCTGTTCCTTGTTTGCTAAGTCAAGTGCTGAAGAAAAATCGCTGTCTACTTTTGTCTTATTTGATGGACTTATGTTATTTGTCTTTGTTAAATTAATCTTCCTTATTTGCATGTCTTGCACCCCTATAATTTTTCTTAATTTTATTTTAATATCTTTCATAATATTCTTCAATAGGGATGCTGTTTGCCTAAAAAAGACACAGAATTATGACAAATTGAATTTCATAATTCTGTGTCTTTATTATCTACATTATAGCAAAATAATTATAGCGAAATACTTGGTGCAGCTTCAATTATATCATCAGTTAAATCCTCAAATTTCCTGATGTTTTCATAAAATCTTATTGCAAGGTCCTTTGCATACTTGTTATATTCTTCCTTGGATTCCCATGTATTTATTGGATTTAATATTTCTGCTGGAACGTTTGGACAGCTCTTTGGAACTAATACCTTAAATATCGGATGCTCAAAATATTCTACCTTTTCTAAATCTCCATTTATAGCTGCCCTAACCATTGCCCTTGTGTAGGATAAATCCATTCTTTTTCCTACACCATATGGTCCTCCAGTCCAGCCTGTATTAACCAAGTAAACATTTACATTGTGGTTAGTTATTTTTTCCCCAAGCATTTTAGCATAAACTGAAGGATTCATAGGCATAAAGGGTTCTCCAAAGCAGCAGGAGAAGGTTGCTTGAGGTTCTACGATTTCCCTTTCAGTCCCTGCTAATTTGCTTGTATAACCTGAAATGAAATGGAACATTGCTTGTTCTTTAGTTAGCTTCGATATCGGTGGCAATACTCCAAAGGCATCAGCTGTTAAGAACAGAATCGTCTTTGGATGTCCGCCTGTTCCTTCTAAAACTGCATTTGGAATATATTCTATTGGATAAGCTGCCCTTGTATTTTCAGTATATCTATCATCCGAATAATCAGGATTGCCCTTCTCATCAAGAACTACATTTTCCAATAATGCACCAAACTTGATTGCATCGTAAATTTGAGGTTCCTTTTCCCTTGAGAGATTTATACACTTTGCGTAGCATCCGCCCTCAAAATTGAAAATGCCATCCTCAGACCATCCATGCTCATCGTCTCCAATAAGTCTTCTTTCAGGATCGGCTGACAAGGTAGTTTTTCCTGTCCCAGAAAGTCCAAAGAATAGAGCTACATCCCCGTTTTCACCAACGTTTGCAGAGCAATGCATTGGCAGAACATTAGCCATAGGCAACATAAAATTCATTGCTGTAAACATCGACTTTTTCAATTCTCCACAGTAATGGGTTCCGCCGATAATTATTATTTTCTTTACAAGGTCAAGAATTACGAATACTTCTGAATTAGTTTTATCAAGCTCTGGAATGGAATTAAAATTTGGAGCACTTATTACTGTAAACTGTGGAACAAAATTTTCAATTTCCTTATCTGTTGGCCTTATAAAAAGCTGTCTTACAAACAAATTATGTGCTGGAAGTTCATTGATAAATCTAACTGAATGGGTGTATCTTATATCAGCCCCAATAAACCCATCGAATACATAAACATCCTTCTTTTGAAGGTATGCAGCTAATCTTGCATATATCCTTTCAAAAACTTCCGGGCTAATTGGTTTATTAACCTTTCCCCAATTTATATTCTTATGTATTTCGGGGTAATCAACAATAAATCTATCCTGAGGTGATCTTCCTGTATATTTTCCAGTATTAATATTTAAAGCTCCTGTTGAAGTTAAGCTTCCTTCTCCTCTTCTAATCGTATGTTCTACAAGTTTTGAAGGTGATAAATTATAATATACATTACCTAAGTTTATTAAATTCAAACTTCTTAAATGTTCAGCTAAAGACATTTTAATTCCCCCTAGCATAATATTAGGATAATACCTTCCTAATATTATTTTACACAATTGCATTATAAATTGCAACATCAATGTTTAAATAAATAAAATATTGCAGTTATCTTTCATTTTCTATTTCATCCATTGCCTCATTTGCAAGTTTGTCACAAAGATTATTCATTTCATCGTCTGCATGTCCTTTTACCTTAATAAACTCGATCTCATGGACTTTAGTAAATTCAATTAATTTCTCCCAAAGCTCCTTATTTTTTACTGGCTCTTTACTTGCAGTTTTCCACCCGTTTTTCTGCCATTTTTCCACCCATCCCTGATTAAAGGCATTAACTAAATATGCAGAATCACTATGTAATTTTACTTTGCAGGGTTCCTTAAGCAAAGATAATGCATCAATCGCCGCAGTAAGTTCCATTATATTGTTGGTAGTTTTTTTAAAGCCTTTTTTTATAGTTTTAATTTTATCCTTATATATAAGAACTGCACCATAGCCTCCAACAGTCTCCTCATTGCCGTTTCCCCTACAGCCTCCATCTGTATAAATTATTACTTCTTTTTTCATTCTATCCACTCCCGTCTTTAACATAAATTTACATGGTAATTAATATTAAAATAATTTTACAGACCCAGGATAAAAAATGTAAAATATTATGTAAACTAAAATATTTGAGGTGGTCACATGAATAAAATAAAAAAATATAATTTAATTCTTCTTCCTTTGCTGATAATAATTATTTTAATCTTAAGTATCTATTTTTACAATCTAAAAGGTGAGAAAAAAAATATAATAGGTTACACAAATTTTCTAACGATGGTAGAACAAAATAAAATAGATACAGTTTTTTTAAGTGATTCCGAATTTATAAAGGTAGTTACTAAAGATAACATAATCTATTATACTGAAAATCCAAGAAGTCAAAACTTCAAAGAAATGCTTTTATTAAAAAACGTTCATGTGAAGGAAGATTCTTCTAACGTAGCAAATACCATTGGCGGAATACTTTTCTTTGTTATTGTTACTGTCTTTATAATAACTTTATTGTCTAAAAAAATAGCTTCCTCTTCAAAATCCATGTCAAGTATCGAATATGATACAAAAAGTGCTACTAAAGTAACCTTTAATAATATTGCTGGTAATGAAGAAGCAAAGGAAAGTATATTGGAGTTGGTAGATTTTATAAAGAACCCTGAAAAATATGCTAAGTTTGGCGCAAGACCTCCAAGGGGGATAATTTTATATGGTCCTCCTGGAACTGGTAAAACACTTCTTGCAAAAGCGTTAGCCAACGAAGCTGATGTTCCCTTTTTCGCAGTAAATGGTTCCGACTTTGTTCAGATTTACGTCGGTGTAGGTGCTGCAAGGATTAGAGATTTATTCAAAAAGGCTCGTGAAAAGGGAAAGGCTGTTATATTTATTGATGAGATAGACGCTATAGGCAAAAAAAGAACCTCAAGGGCCGATGGAGGCTCCGATGAACGAGATCAAACCTTAAATGCCCTCCTATCAGAAATGTCAGGTTTTAAGGATAGTCAAGGAATAGTTGTAATTGCAGCAACAAATAGACTTGATGTTCTTGACGATGCTCTATTAAGACCTGGAAGATTTGATAGGCACATCGAAGTAAATCTTCCTGATATTAAAGCAAGATATGAGATTTTAAAGCTTTACACAAAAAACAGACCAATATCAGAGGATGTTGACCTTTTTAAACTTGCAGAAATGACACCATATTTTTCTGGTGCTAAACTTGAAAACCTTGTAAATGAAGCAGCAATCCTAGCCGCAAAAGAATCTGCTGAGTTTATTACTAATTATCATTTTGATAAGGCCTTTAATATTATTATTGCAGGTTTTGAAAAGAAGGATAGAAGCTATATAAGCGATATGGATAAAAAGATCACGGCTTATCATGAGGCTGGACATGCCCTTATATCAAAATTAGTCGCCCCAGAAATATCAGTAAAGAAAGTAACAATAATTCCAAGCACTAAAGGTGCAGGAGGATACACTTTAAATGTCCCTCCCGATAAAATGTTTAAAACTAAAAGCGATTTGTTAAAACAGGTAAAAATCGCTCTGGGAGGAAGAGCAGCAGAAGAAATCATCTTTGGAAAAGAAAATATTACAACAGGAGCCTATTCAGATTTACAACATGTTACAAATATACTATTAAACATGGCTCAAGAATATGGAATGTTGGAAGAGACTGGTTTGATAAATTATGGCCTAATCGAAGGATTAAATTTAAATGAAAATGTAGAAACAATTAAGAAGAAAGTAAACGAAATCTATTCTGAAGTTGTAAACCTTTTAAGCCTAAATAAGGACAAGCTCGATATTTTGGCGGAATATTTAATAAAAAATGAAACCATTTTTGAGAATGAGATAATTTCTTTGTTAAGTTTAAAATAAGTAAAATATATAAGGATTAGGCTATCCTAATCCTTCTTTTTTATTTTGCACACAAAAAATCCTTCATATACTTCATTTGGAACTACTCTTATACATTTTTTAACCTCATCACTAAGTCCTATATCAATTCCATTTAAGAAATTATTATCAAGTCTGTCTATATTCATTATTTTTATGCCAAAATTGTTAAGGGCCCAATCAATGATTTCTTCATTTTCTTTCCTATTTAAAGTGCAAGTTGAGTAAACCATAATTCCACCTTTTTTTAGGGCTTTATATGCACTTTCAAATAATTTTTTTTGTAGGCGGGATAATCTTTCAACTTCCTTAAGGCTCCACCCTCTGTATGTCTTGGGATCCTTTATGGATATTATTCCTTCCCCACTGCAGGGAACGTCTAAAAGGACTTTATCAAAGAATTCAGGATATTCCTCCCCTATCTTTTCCCCTTTTCCTACTCTAACCTCGGCGATTTCTACTCCCTGTAACTTTAGATTATACTTTAACCTTTCGGCTCTAATTTTATCTGCTTCGTTTGCCAATATGAATCCCATGTTTTTCATCATTGCCGCCATTTGTGTTGTTTTGCTACCCGGTGCTGCTGCAACATCTAATATTTTCTCTCCTTCTTTTGGATCTAATATTATAGGCGGAATCATACTGGATAAATTTTGTAGATAAATTTGTCCTTCCTTAAATATATTTAATTTTTCTAGATCCCTTTCATCTGCATTTTTCAATATAAGGGCATTTTCATTCCATTTAACCCTTTCAAATTTTATATTAACCTTTTTAAAATAATCCATTAAACTTTTAATATCATATTTTAAAGTATTTACCCTTAATGTCGTTAATTTCTTATCTGAAATACCATATAATAATTTGTCTACAGTGTGAATATCAAATATATCGTAAAATGAATTCAGTAAATCTTGAGGAATTTTTTTCCTTATTTCCGTTATTGACGCCATTTTATTCTCCTTTCAGTAAATATAATTTGTGTTATAATATAAAATATATAATTTTTAATTATTTTTTTCAAGTAAGTCGAAAGGGGCATTAAAATGATCGATTGGAAGGATAATAGAAATTTAACTTTATTGGTTGATTTTTATGAGCTAACTATGGCCAATGGATATTTAAAAAACGGCATAGGCAATAAAATCGCTTATTTTGATATGTTTTTTAGAAATGTTCCAGATGGTGGAGGATTTAGTATTGTTGCCGGTTTAGAGCAGCTAATAGAATATCTTAACAATCTAAAATTTACAGAAGAGGACATTAACTTCTTAGAAAAAAAGGGTCTTTTTGATCAGGAATTTTTGAATTATCTAAAAAACTTTAAATTTGTGTGCGATGTTTGGGCCATTCCAGAAGGAACTCCTGTTTTCCCTAACGAACCATTAGTAGTAGTAAAGGGTCCTATAATTCAGGCTCAATTTATTGAAACCATGATTTTGCTAACTATAAATCATCAATCCTTAATAGCAACTAAGGCAAACAGAATAGTTAGAGCTGCCCAAGGTCGTCCTGTTCTTGAATTTGGCTCAAGAAGAGCACAAGGTTACGATGGAGCAATTTTAGGTGCAAGGGCAGCATATATAGGCGGCTGTGCTGCAACCGCCAATACGATTGCTGAAAAAATGTTTGGAATACCTGCCGTAGGAACCATGGCCCATAGTTGGGTTCAAATGTTTGATAGTGAATTAGACGCCTTTAGGGCATGGGCAAAAGTTTATCCTGAGAATTGTCTTTTGCTTGTTGATACCTATAACGTTTTAAAATCTGGAGTGCCAAATGCTATTAAAGTATTTAAAGAGGATCTGCTTCCAAGAGGGTATAGACCAAAAGGAATTAGAATAGATAGCGGCGATATAAAATATCTTTCACAGAAGGCAAGGCAAATGCTAGATGAAGCAGGATTTCCAGATTGCCAAATTGTAGCCTCCAATTCTTTAGATGAATATATCATCAGAGATGTTTTATCACAGGGTGCAAAAATTGATAGCTTCGGCGTTGGTGAAAGATTGATCACAGCAAAATCCGAACCTGTATTTGGAGGTGTATATAAGCTTGTTGCTGTTGAAGAAAATGGTAAAATAATCCCTAAGATAAAAATAAGCGAAAACCCAGAAAAAATAACTAATCCCGGCTTTAAGCAAGTCTACAGGTTATATGACAATGTTACTAACAAAGCTATTGCAGATTTAATAACCTTTGCTAGTGAAGAAATAGATGAGTCAAAGCCACTTAAAATATTTGATCCTGTCTACACTTGGAAAACAAAAACACTTGAAAATTACAAAGCACGAAAGCTTTTAATTAAAATATTTGACAAAGGAAAGTGTATTTATCAAAGTCCTTCAGTTCATGAAATAAAAAAATATTGTCAAAGGGAACTTGAAACCCTTTGGGATGAAGTTTTAAGATTTGAAAATCCCCATAGATATTATGTAGATCTTTCCTTTAAACTATGGAAGACAAAGCAAAAATTATTGAGAAAATACTCAGAATAAGGCTGCTTTAAAAGGGCAGCCTTATTCATCTATTGCAAACTCCTTTCCATATGCCATAAGGGAAAATTGCTTTTCAGCATCGATAAGTTTAATCCCTTTAACATCGATATCCTCTATATTGCTAACGCCTATCTTATCATTGCTTAATCTAAATAGATAATTTATAGCCTGGGGTCTAAAGCCTAAAAGTCTTGCACAGACAGTATCAACTGCAACGGCATCAAATCCAGCAACTAGAAAACCGCTATGAATTGCTTTTCCCTTAGAAGGACCTGTTCCTATCATTGCAGGGTTTAAGCTAACAATAGAAAAATCTATTGGCACCTTTTTAGCAAAAGCATAAATAAATCCATGGAGGTCTTCATGGATCCCAAGATTTTTTTTGGGATAACCGTGAAGGGATGCTGGAGGCCAACTTAATGCTATATTTTTTATCGATGCAGAAATTGTAGCTTCCTCGTGAATTTTAAGTTGGGTAAAGGAAATTAATATATCTGTTTCAAATAACAGTTTATTAACTTTAGTTGACTTTACAATATCATGTTCTAATTCTAAATCTTCAAACTCTCCCACATTTAAATCACAAAATTCTACTCCTTTCTTCATTAAAATTTGATTATATCCATATGTATTTAGCACATCATAGGTTGTGGCACCACCAGAGCCAGCAGCAACTACTATTCGCTTGGGGTTTTGTTCCTTTATAATTTTTATAAGCTCTTCTAAAGTTTGTGGTCCTACCACGACACCCTGCTGTGGTGGGTTTAAATTTACCAAGTTGGCCGTAATTGTAACAGTATGATTGTTTTTTATAAAACCATTAAAAGGCAATAGCGCAATTGCCTCCCTAAGTGCCAAGCCTTCATTTGGGTTATTAACTATTGCAATAATATTGCTGTCTAATGTTTTTTTCCTTAGCATTGCATCATCTCCTTACTTCAATTCTGCTAACTTCGATTCATATAGTTTTATTTCCTCATCCCTTTTTAATCTTTTGCAGCATATAACTAAATGATAAACAACATTTTTTACCAGTTTGCTCTTTTTGTTTGCTATTTCATAGGCATGTTTTAAAAATTCATAGGCATCTAAATAGTTGCCTTTTAAAATAGCAATTTGACCCCAAAAATCCCATACAATAGGATGTTCTCCATATATTAATAAAAAATTTTTAATTTCATTCTCAGCTTCATCAAGCTTTTTATATTTAATTAATGAAGCAATATATTCTATTTTGTTTTTTATTATAATATTCAAATCCTTTGCTACTATCTTAAATATATTTTTCCCTGTTTCAGTAATAGAAATCTTCTTATTGTTATTTTCTGAAACATATTCAATTAGTCCTAAACCCACTAAAAATGTGTCAAAATATAACTTGCAAGTATCATCCCTAAGAATATAATTTAATCTAAATTCGTCCTTCGATAAAATAAATATATTATCTTCTTCCCATTTTGTATGTAAAAGGACCTCTTGTTTAAAACTAAAAACAGAATAAATTACATAAAATAAATTGCGAATATTAAAAAATTTTTCTTCCGTAACCCACTTTTCTAAATTAAATACATTGCTTAGGATAATAGCGTAACGCTCCTCTGGTTCTAAACGTGACACCATCCTTCCTATCTTAGTTACTGTTATGTTTGAATTTTTAACCTCCAAAAATTCCGTCTTTATAAGAAAATCTTTAACAAGACTAATAGAATCATTGTTAAGACTTAGGCTAATTGGAATATCATTTAAAAGATAATCGATAAGTTTTATAGTATTGAAATCTAATATATAAACATTCTCTGTAAGCTTTACTACCTTTTTTACAAATTCTGAGTTTAGATAATTTTTTATAGTTTCCTTTGCTTCGCTTTTTCTGCCCTTAAGCATGTCATACTTTTGAAGATAATACTCAACATCCGTGAACATTCGTTTATAATAAGCTATCTTTCCGCCCTTTATAAATTTATATTCCTTTAAAAATTCTGTAAGATCAAGCATGGCATTAAGTATTAAAGGGATCTTTTCCCTTCCTCCAAACTCATCATCAATTAAACTAACTTTATCTGTAAACTCATCAAAGGTAAAGCTATCAAAATTATCTAGCGTCTCATCAAAGTAATCTAAAATGTTATTTTTAAAGGTTGTAACTACCTTTACATTAAAATTAATCCTCTTCTCATCAAATCCATTTTGCTTCATGTATTCCTTAAACAAGACGATCTTCTCTTGATCCTTCATAAAAACACCACCTAAATTTATAACAAGTCCCTTTACTTAAAATTATTTCCATATTCATATTTTTTAATCAAAGAATGCACAAAATAAAAGCACAGATTCATTTATTATAAGCCTACAAGAAGAATCTGTGCCAAATAATATATTATATTAAACTAATCTAGTTTAATTACTTCTACATAATTGTCATGAAAGGCTGTTCCATTCCCTATATCAGTTTTCATGGATTCAACTATGTCGTTCACATTAGCCTTTTCTTCAACTAAAAAACCAAATGGGATACTTATGACCCCTTCCTTTATATCACTTGTAACTTCTGCATAGGCATATATTGCACCCATATCGTTAAAAATCTTCATTTTATCTCCATGATTAATATTTCTTATCCTTGCATCTTCAGGATTTATTTTGGCCTTTGGAGCACCTAGAAGTTTTTTAATTTTATCTATCTCTGAATATTGGGAATTTATTTTTTCATAAGAGTGGTAGGATATAAGCATCAAAGGATAATCTGTCCTTTTATTTTCTATGTATTCCGGGATTAGGCTCATTTTCCACCTTTTCATGGTCTTTGACTTAAATTGAATTTTTCCTGTAACTGTATTAAATTTTCTGTCCCTAAAAGCTACTTCGTCATAATCTTCAGGTAAATATGGGGCATTTTTCAATTCCTCTAAACTTTTTTCAATTCCCGATGCTTTTAAAATTTTTTTTATATTATCTATATTGTTTTCAGGAATATAATCTAAATTCAGCTTTAATTTTTTAGCTAGCATTCTATAAATTTCACTTTCATGCTTGCACTCCTCCAAAGGGTCGTGCGCTTTGTCCATAAATATTACATAGGGATGCCAATAGGATTTTAAAATATCGTAATACTCAAAAGTAGCAGCTGCTGGTAAAATATAATCAGCAAATTTTGCAGTATCGCTTAAGTATTGCTCAATAACAACTATAAAATCTAATTGAGATAATGCTTTTCTTATGTTTTTTGAGTCTGGATTTGATACAACAGGGTTAGCACTTTGGATAAATGACATTCTTATGTTTTTCTCAATAATGCCCTTACCTATTTCACTTACATGAACATAATCTACTTCTTCTGGAGATTCTATTAAAAAAGGCCATTTTAATTTAGGTTCAGATAGATTAGCATACCTAAAGCCTCCACCTTCTATGCCTACGCTTCCAACTAAGGCAGAAATAAGTCCTATAGCTCGTATCGTTTGTCCACCATTTATCCTTCTTTGAAGTCCTAATCCACAAATTAAACTTAAAGGTCTATTATCCCAAATCAATTTTGCTAATTTTGTTATCTCCTCCTCATTTATTTTGCATATCGTTGCTACAGTTTTTAAGTCAAACTTTTCAACATAAGCTTTAAACTCTTCAAACCCATAAGTATATTTGTCAATAAAGCCTTCATCGATCATTTTGTTTTTAATCAAATAATTCGCTAGTCCCAAAGCCAAAAGCAGATCCTTACCAGGCATAATTTGAATAAAATAATCTGCATTCTTTGCTGTTTTTGTTTTAACAGGATCTATAACTATAACCTTTGCTCCGTTATTTTTTGCTTTTTTTATAAAAAGCATCTCCTGGAAATTAGTCTCGGCAGAATTTTTCCCCCATAAAACTATGCATTTTGCATTTTCAAGATCCCATGGGGCATTGTGAATTGCTTTTCCATAGGTTTGAATTACTCCTTCTAATCCAGCCGAAAAGCATAGATCTCCATATGTAGTAGTATATCCCTTAAGTTGGTTCCAAAATCCAAATGCACATTTACTAAAAATTCCTATTTCCCCAGACCCTTTGTAAAACATGATGCTTTTTGGACTGATATTTTGATAATAATCTATCTTTTTTGAGATTTCCTCTATTGCTTCCTCCCATGAAACCCTTACAAATCTTCCTTCTCCTCTTTCTCCAACCCTTTTTAATGGAAATTTTAGTCTTTTATCCCCATAATTTTTTTCTAAATACAATTTTCCTTTCAAGCAAATATACCCTTGTGTTGCTTTATTTAAAGGATCCCCTTCTATATTTACTATCCTATCATTTTCAACAGTTAGAATTACCGAACAGCCTCCATAGCAATCCCTTGGACATCCGCTTCTTATCTTCATCTTTATCCCCCTTTGCTTTTTATAATATTTTAGCACATAAAAAAACAGGGGGGGAACCCCTGTTATTTTGTATACATTAAATCATAATATTCTTTTACCATTCTTGCAGCTGAGAACTTTTCTTGAGTAGTTTCTATGCTCTTTCTCATCATTTCTTCCCACTTTGATTTATTCTCATAATATGTTGGAAGAACTTCCTCTAAAAGAACTTTATATAAAGCTTTAGCATCATGCTTATCTAATTCCTCTAATGTATCAAAATCATCAACTCCAAGCCCATCTCCAAACTGCCATCCATTTACTCCGTGAATACATGCCTCAGGCCACCAACCATCTAAAATACTGCAGTTTAATACTCCGTTCATGGCAGCCTTCATTCCAGACGTTCCTGATGCTTCCTGTGGTCTTCTTGGATTATTAAGCCATATATCGCATCCTCTAGTTAGCATCGCACCTATTTCCATATCATAGTTTTCTAAGAATACAACGCTATTTGGATATTTTTTAGCCATCTTTACAATATCTGAAATAATGCCTTTCCCTGTATAATCATTTGGATGAGCTTTACCTGCAAATATTATCTGTATTTTACCGCTTTCTAAATATGGTCCTATTAGTTTTTCGTCGGTAAAAATCAAATTGCTTCTTTTGTATGGTGCAGCTCTTCTTGCAAAACCAATTAAAAGTTTTTCAGCATCTAATTTTACGCCGGTTCTTTTTTCAACAAAGGCTATTAACTCTTTTTTGATTTCATTGTGAACTTCAAGTAAACTTTTTCCTTCTTTATAAGCCCTAACTATTCTTTCATCCTGCCAAGTTCCATTATGCACGCCGTTAGTAATACCTATTATTTTAGAACTTCCTTCCACACCTTCCCACATTTTGTTTGCTGTTTCCTTGTGAAGCTGTGCAACACCGTTTGAAATTCTACTCATTCTAAGGGCTGCAACAGTCATACTGAAGGGGTCTCCACCTAATCGTTTCATATGCCAATAGTCAAGATTTAAGTATGCCCCCATGTATTCAAGTAATCTATGGGAATGAACTTCATTTCCAGCTGGAACTGGAGTATGAGTTGTAAATACGATTTCTTCCCTTGTTGCCGCTAGAGCTTCGTTAAATGTTAACCCATTTTCCATTTTTTCTCTAATAAGTTCTATGCCGGCAAACACAGGGTGATTGTCATTAAAATGGTAAACATCAACATCGATTCCCAGCTTTCTTAAGGCCCTAACTCCACCTACACCTAAAATTATTTCTTGAGCAACCCTTTCTTCAGAAAACCAACCATAAAGCTGGGAAGTTATTAGCCTATTTTCATTTCCATCAACATCAGCATCCAAAAGATATAACGGAACATTATTAAATTTATCAACCTTCCATACCTTTAAAGTATAAGTGCTTTCTTTGATTTCTACATCTACCGTTATTCCCGTATCTTCTAAAAAATCGTAATCATAAGCTCTATATGTATCTAACGTCCTTCCATCCTCAGTTATATATTGATCAACATAACCCTGCTTCCACTTAATTCCAATACCTACCATTGGAACATTCAAATCTTTAGCAGCTTTTAAAATGTCTCCTGCTAATATTCCAAGCCCACCAGAATAAATCTTAAATTTTGAATCTAAACCATATTCCATACAAAAATATGCAACTTTTGGTAGTTTGTTCATCTTTTTTCCTCCCCAATATCCTTTTTTATTTTTATTTTAATATATTTTCTTACCAAATGCAATCGTTTGCACCATAAAATAAAAAAATTTGTATAAATTATATAAAATATTAATCAAAATAAGCAAAAAAATCGTCAATGGATCTTTTGTTTAAATTTATATAATTTTCTTTCTCCGATATTAAGCCTAAATGATGGGCATCTGAATTTTTTATAAATTTTACATCATCAGGAATAAAACCCTTTATTTTTAGTTTCTCTAACTTAATAAGATCAACATATTCCAACGCCTTAATACTTAAATTATAAGGAATAAAACCCAAATTTGATATAATGCTGAAGCTTTCCTTATCAATATGGGATGGAATAAAAAGACCTTCAAGGGACTTAACTTTATTATAAGCCTTATCTATACTAACATTTGCAGAGGATAAGAGCATTATTTCCTCTTCTCCAACTATTTCGTCTAATTCGTTGTAAATGAATTGTCTTCCAAAAAGTTCCTTCTTATTTTTAATCTTTGGCAAATAAGAATAAACCCAATCTTGGAATTCCATTGCTGCGTCTAACGTTTTAAAAAGGCATAAAACATGCACTTCTTCCATAGTCTGAAGCTCCATCCCTGGGATCACTAATATATCTAATTCTTTACCTATCTCCACACAGGGCTTTAAATTTTTACAGGAATTATGATCCGTAATTGCTATAATATCGAGTCCCTTTAGTTTTGCCATATTAAGTATATTATTTGGAGTCATGTCATCATCGGCACAAGGTGATAAAGCTGAATGGATGTGTAGATCATAATAGAACTTCATTCATCTATCCCCAATTGATTTAATTTAACACACAATTGATAGGAATTTAAGTCTGACTGTAAAATAGGGATATTCTCATCATTGGCTTTTTCTAATGTGTTTTCTTCAACTTCAATATTTTCAGGAATTATAATACATGAAAGTTCCAGTAAGCTTGCAATAGCTACTATGTTTGTATGAATTTGAACAGTTATCCAAGCATTTTTACTTTTTGCATGGGACATTACCCAACTTAAAAGATCACAGCAATAAACACCTTTTACATCCTTTTCTAATCCTTTTTCACCAGCTAAAATTTTAAGATTTAAGCTGTTTATTAAATCCCTAACCTTCATTCTATTCTCCTCCATTTTTTATAAATTTGCAATCATTCAAATTTGCCAGACCCTTTACAACATCCTCGGCAAATGCCCTACAGGATGGTGAACCACAAAGTCCACAATCCGTTCCAGGAAGCATATTAATTATTCTATTCATATTCTTTATCATCTTAACTGCACTTTCAAAGTCATCTGCAAATTTCAAATTAACTTTTAATATATCCTCCCTTGCAAATTTACTTTGAAACTCATCGTGCAGTTCAACATTGTAGCTAAACTCACCATTAGCTATTATCTTTTTGGCAATCCTTTCTGCATTAAAGGGGTTTTCTATCAAAAATAATCCTCCTAAGCATCCTCTTGTGCAGGCATAGGCCTCTATATAATCAACATCTTTTATTTTTCCATTTTCTACATCATTAAATAACTTTATAACATTTTTTATTCCATCTACTGCTAAAAAATTGTCTATCCCGATTGCTTGACTTTGTCCTCCTGAGAAGGACCATAAAAGGCCAGTTTTAGATATTTTTCTATAGGTTTTATTAGAAGTTTTATTTAAAAATTTTAATAATTTAGGATATATATCACTTATTGCAATAGCACCATCGAAACCTATTTTTTCATTATATTTCAGTTCTTTTATTTTTGTAATCCAGCTTGGACATGGCGTTAAAAAGAAAATTCCAATTTCATTCTCCTTATATCCCATTTTGCAATACTTTTCTCTAATTAAAGCCGCTGAAATTTCTATAGGTGTTAACATTTTAACAATATGATCATTTAGGGATGGAAAGTCCTTCTCAATCAATCGAATTATTGAAGGGCATAATGTTGAAATTGCTGGTTTTTCGACCTTTGTTATCTCCTTTTTTAATATCTCGGCCTTAACATCGCAGGCAAAGGTTATATCAAAAACCTCATCAAAACCTAAGCTTAAAAGGGCTTTGTTTATTTCTTCTGGATTTATTTCTTGTCCAAACTGTGGATATAACGTTACTGAAGGTATCAAGACTTTTATTTTATAACCTTCGGTTTCATTTAAGGAATTTCCCTTAGAAACATGGGCTCCATATGGGCATACTCTAATGCACTCTCCACAGTCTATACATTTTTCGTCATATATAATAGCCTTTCCATTTTTTATTCTTATTGCTTCTACAGGGCAGTTCATAAGGCATTTTGTGCAGCCTATGCACCTTTCCTTAATCAGTGAAACTGAGTGAAAAATTTCTTTCATAAATATCACCTTTTTAAATTAAAAATATACTACCATCCTTACCTCAGTATACTCACCTGTCTTAGATTCTATATAAAATTCATCACAGCTTTTTTTCATGTTGGGAAGTCCCATACCTCCACCAAATCCCATTTCCCTCGCATACTCAGGGGCTGTTGAATATCCCTCCTTCATTGCAAGGTCAATATTTTCGATTCCAGGTCCCCTATCCTTTGCTAATATTTCTACTTTGTTGTTAAATATTTTCGCCTCTATATACCCTCCATAGCTATGAATAACTATGTTCATTTCCGCTTCATAACAAGCTACACAAATTCTTTTTATTATATCTGCTTTAATCCCCAACTGCTGTAATAATTTCTTAATACTGCTTGATGCTTCACCACCACGAATAAAATCTCCACTTTCAACATCATACTTAACACTTAACAATTCCTGCATTATAACATATCAGCTCCTTTTAAACCATTTGAATAAAGAATACCACAAGCAGTAAATAGCGTATATTTCGTAAAAAGAACACATATTCCCTTTTCCCTGGCAAGCTCAACTACGCTCTCATCAGGCCTTTTATTTCTAACAAAAATTATGCACCTTAAATCTAGCATTTCTGCTGTTCTAACCGCCTGGACATTTGTAAGACCTGTTAATAGAATAGTTTCTTTTTTTGCCAAACTCAAAACGTCACTCATAAGGTCACAAGCAAAGGCACTTACTGCCTCATAATCAAGCAATTCTTCATTGCATAAAACTTCTGCCTCCAAAAGCTCTTTAATTTTACCTAATTTCATCATCATTCCCCCGTTTAAAAAATCTAATATAATATTATTATTTTTCTGAAACTTTTTCAATGTAATTTTTTTAACAGCTAAAATACAAGTTTGACTAAATTTCCATATTTGTGTATATTTATTATAAATTCATACAGGGAGTGGTGGTATGTCAAAACATGTTATTGATGAGGCAAAGCGTTGTCTTCAATGTAAAAATCCAAGATGTAAAATGGGTTGTCCTGTAAGCACCCCAGTTAACGATATGGTTAAAATGCTTCTTGAGGGTGATATTATAAAGGCAGGGGAGATGCTATTTGAAAACAACCCCTTATCCTCAGTATGTTCACTTGTTTGTCCTGTTGAAAAATTTTGTGAAGGAAATTGTATTTTAAACCATAAAAACAACCCTATTCAGGTAAGCATTATTGAAAATTATATTTCGGAATATTATTTGAGAATTTTAAATGAAAGTCCTAATATAAACAAGGATAGAAAAATTGCAGTCATTGGTTCTGGCCCAGCAGGTATAACAATATCCTTTATGCTTGCAAGAAAAGGCTATGATATAACTATATTCGAAGCTCATGATAAAATAGGCGGTGTTTTAAGATATGGCATTCCCGACTACCGCTTACCTAAGAATATTTTAGATTTGATTAAAAATAAACTGCTTAATATGGGAGTGAAAATACGACCAAATACTCTTATAGGTCCCGTTATAACTTTAGAGGATTTATTTAGGGATGGTTACAAGGCAATATTTATAGGCACTGGAGTTTGGAACCCTAAACCCCTAAGAATAAAAGGAGAAAGCCTCGGCCACGTTCATTATGCAATAGACTACTTAAAAAATCCTAATGTTTATGATTTAGGACAAAGAGTTGTAATCATCGGTGCTGGAAATACCGCAATCGATGCTGCAAGAACAGCCCTAAGAAAGGGCGTAAGAGAAGTTATAATAATGTATAGGCGTGGCGAAGAAGATATGCCTGCAAACAGAGAGGAAATAGAATACGCTAAAATAGATGGAGTTAAATTTGAATTTTTTAAATCTCCTCTTGAAATATTAGACGAAGGAATAAAATATATTAAGACAGAAAAATCAAACAATGAAAAGGATAGGATTGTAGAAATACCTGGGACAGAAGCAATATTAGAAACTGATTCGATTATAATTGCAGCAAGCCAAGGGCCTAAAGCAAATATAGTATCTAATACTGAGGGATTAAAAATTAACAATAGCGGTCTTCTTCTTACAGATAATCTTGGAAGAACAACAAAAGAAGGCGTCTTTGCTTCAGGAGATGTTGTAACTGGAGCTAGGACTGTTGTTGAAGCTGTAAGCCTTTCTAAAAAGGTCGCAGAAGCAATAGACCAGTATGTTAGAGAAAAATATCCAGAGCTTTTTTAAAAGAGGGGTAATACCCCTCTTTTAAATTTCGTAATCAACTACATATCTTTCTTCCCTCACCTTGTTTATAAATTCTACTACCTTTTTGTGTTCAGGATGATTTATATATTTTTCTAAATCCTCCTTTGACTTAAATTCTGAATAAAGTGCAACATCAAAGGCAGCATCGGATTTGGCAAAATTTATGCCCACCTCTAAATGTTGAATCACATCAATTTTGCCCTTTAAATCCTCCAAAATAGATTTCATGGCCTTTGCATTTTCATCCTTTCTCCTTCCTTCAGCTTCATCCTTTAATCTCCACATTACAATATGTTTAATCAAATCAATCACCTCCAAGTAAATTTTAACATAAAATTAATTGCATGTTTTCATATTTTTATATAATATATTTTAAAAGCACTTTTATGAGGTGATCAGATGCGAAATTTTACTCCTGAAGAACATTATATAAATGCAAGAAAAATGGCCCTAAAGGAATATTCTAAAAATGCTTCCTTAGGTCAATCAGGATATCTTCCATCCTTAGAGGGCATACTTAAAAATACCGAAATAATATCAGAAATAAATATAGGGATAAAGGAAGTCCCTTTAAAGAAGATCATAGGAACATACACCTATTTAAGGAGCAGGTCCTTTGCTAAAAACTTTATGCCCATATTAAATCCTAATACAGAGTTTCAGAAAAAATGGGTTGCATTATGCACAGCCCATTTAGATGAAGGAATTAGAGATCCCATAAAGGTTTACGAGTATTTAAATTGGTATTATGTCGTTGAAGGTAACAAAAGGGTTAGCATATTAAAATATTTCGATGTATATTCAATTTATGCAGATGTAACAAGATTAATTCCAAAATACGACGAAACTAACCATGAGATAAAGCTTTATTATGAATTCCTTAATTTTAATAAGATTACTGGTATTCAATCGATATATTTTTCTAAGCTTGGAAGCTTTGATAAACTGTTAAGGATATTAGAGCATTTTAATCCTAGTGAAATAAAATTTGAAGAAAATAAGTATAGATATTTTGAAAAATATATTTATATGAATTTTAGAAGATTATATCTTAACCTTGGTGGTGGCAAGCTTCCTATTACAACTGCCGATGCCTTTTTAGAGTATTGTAATATATATGGATTACCGATTGAAGTTACAGATGAAGAACTAACGCATAGAATAAGAAATATAATTCAAATATTAAAATCAGTATCATCGATAGATGAAGAAATAAAGACAACACCAGATATAAATGAACAGAACATTATATCCACTTTAACTTCTTTAGTAAACATCAAGAAAACTTTAAAGGTTGCATTTATTTATGCAAAGGATCCAGAAAGCTCTGGTTGGACTTATGCCCATGAATTAGGCAGAAGATATGTGCAGGAGGTTTTAAAGAATCATATAACAACTGAATACTTTGCCAATATTCCCCTTGATGATACTTCATATGATGCCATAAGAAAAGTTGCCGAAAAAGATTTCGATGTTATATTTACTACAAGCCCAATATTTTTAAATTCAACTGTAAAATGTGCCATTGAATTTCAAAACATTAAATTTTTTAACTGCTCAGAATTTAAGCCCTATTCTAATGTAGGGAATTATTTCGGCAGAACCTATGAGCCAAGGTTCCTATCAGGACTTATTGCTGGTGCCTTAACAAAAACAAATAAAATAGGTTATGTAGCTACAAGTCCTGCTCCAGAAGTAGTTTCTTCAATAAACGCCTTTACTCAAGGTGTAAGGCTTATTAATCCCTTTGCTAAGATTCTAGTATCATGGACCAATGAATGGTATAGTAAAGTTAAAAACGAAGATGCAGATGATAAGCTGATAGAACTCGGAGCTGATATAATTGCAAATATTACCATTGATGAGGATCATCCAATTACAAAGGAATATGGTGTATATTCTATGCTAACTTCTATCAATGATAAAAAGCCCGATAAATATCTTGCCGCTCCAATTTGGAGATGGGGAATATTCTATGAAAAAATACTAAATAGCATATTGAATGGAAGCATAAAGACGATTTCAGACCTTTTTAATAACACCAACCGTCTTGTAAACTTCTGGTGGGGAATCGACTCTGGCGTTTTAGATATATATTATTCAAAGGATAATATTCCCCTTGAAACCCAAAAACTTGTTGAACATATGAAAAGGATGGTTATTAGCAATATATATCACCCATTTACCGGCCCTATTTACGATAAGGATGGAAATCTTAGGATTGAACCTGACGAGATTGCAACCCTTGATCAAATACTTAATATGGACTGGTTTGTAGAAGGTGTCGAAATAATTTAGGGAGGCATAAACCTCCCTAATATTCTAAAATGTAATATTGATACGCATTTATTATGGTTGTGTTCTTATATTTAATAATCCTTTCCTTGTTACCATAATTAAGATGCATATGACCGTGGATAAAATATTTAGGCTCATATTTATCTATAAGCCTATTAAAGGCCTTAAACCCTTCATGACATTTATCGTCACCATCTCCAAGGCCATAGGCTGCTGCATGAGTTACTAAAATGTCAAATCCGTTATGCCACCAAATTCTCGGCCTTAGCTTTGCAATCCGCATTTCCATTTGTGCCTCTGTATATTGAAGTAAGCTACTATTGTAAAATTTGCTACCACCAAGGCCTACAATTCTTATTCCTTTGTATACAACCAATTTATCATCTATACATTGACATCCCTCTGGAGGATTGGTCAAATAATCAGTATCATGGTTGCCATGGACATAAAGCAAAGGTGCCTTTATCATCGTTACTATAAAAGATAAATATTCAGATTTTAAATCCCCGCAGGATATAACAAGCTCAATATCCTTAAATCTTTCTGGATTAAAATAATCCCAAATATATTTTGATTCCACATCCGAAAGAAGTAGTATTTTCACGCTAACCCAACCTTTTTAAGTTGTCCTCTTTTATCAATTATTTACTCTAATCTGCCTCCTTGTCAAGATATTAATGCTTGTAGTAAAATTAGAAAAATTTAAATCTTTAATTATTTTCACATTATTATTTTGATTTTGTAATTTAAAATATTGAAGGATTTTATCATATTTTTCCTGATCGATTTTATTATCCTTTCTAAGTTCATTTAAAATCAATATCCAATATTTAGAAATACTCTCATCATAAATAATGTTAATAGTTGTCCCATTTTTTTTATCCTTTAAAATTCCTTTGTTATTATCGTTTGTTTCGTTTATATTATCTTTATGAAGGTCATCTGCTATAATATTGCCATATACTTCAATATTCTTTGTTGACATTATATATTTATTATTATTTGAAGCTATTAATACTTTATATCCATTATAATTTGAAAGATCAATGCCATTATTATTTTTGCTACTACTATTATCATTCTTATCAAGATAAATATAAATTTTATTATTAGAATCTGTAAATTCAAGTTGTTTGTCTTTTTCTAAAGCTTTAAAATCAACATATTTATCAACTTTTACATCTTCTTCTTTTCCCACTACTAAAGGTTTTTGAAATAAGATATTATCAGTTATAAGGGGAAGATTCCCTTCAACAAATCCCCCGCCTTCTGGCTTAAATTCGCAGTTGAGCAAAATATAATTCTTAGTATTGTCTGTTTTATCCTTAGAACGTATTATTATGGTTTCCCTTGGGTAAGATTCTGAAATAAGATTGAAATCCTCAAATGATGAATTAAATTGGTTTCCTAAAACCTTTGAAAACTCAAGATCTTTAATTGCTTCATTATATAAAAGAATTTTAAAGTCTACGTTTGGATAAATAGGAGACAGTATTTTATTATAAATATATTCAACGGCTTGTCTCCAATAATCTATTTCAATTTTTTCATTTAACATCTCAACCTGAAGATTTAAATTTAAAAGTTGATCATCAGCTTTATCTATTAAATATGTCTTTAAATATTCTTTATATTTTTTTATATAAATTTTACTTAAATTTTCTTTGTAAGCATTATAAGCTGCATCATCATTATTGGGGTTGTTATCATTAATCTGAGCCATATATTGATCATATATTATTTTAACTTCATAGCTTTCTGTATTAACATTTCCATCTTTAAAACAATAAACATAAGCCTTTTCTCTTGCTTTTTCAGAAAAAGCATCAAGTATAAATAACGCTAAATCAATAGCTGAATCTGCATTATAAAAGTTTTCGTTCTTTGAAACAAAATTATTGCTTTGTTTATAGGATGCCACTGAAAATTGCAAAAGTCCAACGCTTAAAGTCAGAAGGATGGAAAATATTAATATCACAAAAATCAATGCAGAACCTTTTTTCATAAATATCACTCTCATTGCATTATCAATATTGTTTCCTGCTTAACCGTTTCGTAATTATTTAGAGTCTTATTTAATTTCTTAATAATAATATTAATTTTTTTTATTTTTCTTATTTTCTCTGCCTGGTCATTTGGGCTTTCTACTTTAAACTTTGCTATTTCACCTACATCCTCAAAGTAAATTTTATACTCAGCAATCCCATTTTCTAGATGCTCAAAGTATGAGTTTGAAGGATCAATCTTATATTTTTCTATATATATAGTCATTATTTGCCCAACATCAAGTTTATCTGAAGATGTTTTATTTATTTTCATTATAAAATCCGACATAGTAAAAAGTGGAATCATCAGTATCCCTAATATTGCAATAGAGACTAATACCTCAATTAATGTTAAACCATTAAATTTTTTAATATTTTCACGTCCCTTCCTGATTATTTAAAGGGATTTGTCTTCCCTATGCTATTATTTAAATCAGTCCATTCCCTCTCAGGTGCCTTTTCATCATCGTATCCAAAGAAATATATATCAAACGTTGAATCTAATATCCCCGTTGACTTACCAGAAATCGGTTTTAACAAAATATTATCTATCATATATAGGGTATTAAAATCCTTTGTTTCTTTTAAAATTTTTTTAAAATTTTCATAGTTAATTTGCGTATTTAACGTTATCTTATAAAAAAATATTTTGTCTATTTTTTTATTATTTTTTTCAAAGATAAATTGCTGTTTCTTTTCAATTGGAATATCACCAATTCTAGCGTCATATTTTCTTAGCAAATTTAAAGAATCTATTAATACAAATTTCTCATCCAAATTTTTTGGTAATTTCAATGAAATATCATTATATTCTTGATTGATTTGTTGCATTTTTTCCTTATTTGAATTATATATAATAATTGCTTTGTTTAACTGTTCCTCCTTGCTTGTAAGCTGGATATTTTCCTGCTTTAAAGCTTCAAGTTTTGAATTTAGATTTTGGTAAAAATAATAATATAAAACACCAATCAAAAGCATTATTAAAATAATAATCAACTTCTTATCCCTCTCCGTCATATCACTCACTTCCTAACTATATCAGCTGTTATTGTAGTTCTAATCTGCCCCTCATAATTAGTTATCCCATTAATACTTATGTTTTTAAAACAATCATAGTTTTGTAAGTTATAGATAAACTGAGCAATATTTTCCTCTTTATTTGTAACTACCATCATAGTTAATTTTTCTTTTGATATGTTTAAATTTTCTATTTTTAAATTTGTCGGAATTTTACTTTCTATTTCTGTTAAAATATTGTATAAGGAATTATTGCCTTCAATTATATCCTCTATAAATATCTGTTTATTTTCAAGTAACCCTTTCATTATTTGAAATCTTTCAATTTCAGATTCAATATTTTTATACTTTTCTATATTTGATTTAATTTTATTATTCATAGTTTTATAGGAATTGATATTAAATAGCATAAATAATGTGATAATTGCGAAAATAAATATTTCAATTCCTATAAGCCAAAGATATCTTGCAAAATTAAAATCTTTATGTTTACCATATCTATAATATGCCTCTAGGAAATTTATGTCCTTATCTTTTAGCAGCAAGCTGTGGTTAAACATAAAATCTCTCCTTACTCTATAATAACCCTGCAATAGGAACTATAAAAGAATTTAAGTCATAGCTTTGACTTAAATTATCTATAAACTGAAGATTTTCTAATACTTGTGTTTTAACACCTGTTTTTTGTTGTAAAAGTAAGCTTACATTAAAATACTTGGCAAGCTCTCCTATTAAAATTATTGAATTAATATCTGTTCTTTCCTTAGCTATATAAAACTCCAATAACTTAGTAATATTCTCCAAAGCTTCGTTAAAGGTATATTGATCTGGAACAAAATCTTCTTTTTCCTTGTTTTTATACATATCAATAAGATCAAATGGAAAGGTTTTAGTCATTTGAATAACGTTATCCTTTACTATTACTGCAGTTAAAAAGCTCCTTTGAAGATTAACAATCATAGAAATATTATTAGGAGCCATTTCAATGGACTGTCCCATGCTTTTTGATAATAATCTTGCAATCACATTAGGCTCAATGTCTATTTTGTTTATTTTTATATTTAATTTGTTTGATATACTAATAATCTTTTCTATCATCTTTTTGGGAAGCGCAAAAACTAAAATTCTCTGTTTTTTTATTTTGTGTTCTTTAAAAGTATTAATTAATTTATAATCAATTATATATTTTTCTAAATCAACTGGAATATGCTGGGATGCTTCAAATTTTAAAAGATCATATATTTTATCCTGTTTAATAATCGGGATTACTATTTCTCTGACCAATAAATTAGATACACCAGATAGTATGATATTTAATCTCTTTTTTGTTAATTTATTTTCTGAAAAAAACTTATTTAGTTTTTCACAAACTTCAGTTTCATCTAAATCCAATACTGATTTATTTATTCCTACGTCAAAACTTATTTCTCCTACTCTTTTTATATTAACTTTTTTCCCCATTTTAACTTCTATTACCTTAATATAATTATTACTAATTTCTACGCATACTTTTTCAAACATAAAAATCCCCTTCAATTTCTAATTGTATAGTTTAAAGTATATGTTTTTATTGTTTTTTTATCTTTAAAATCCACAACTAACGTAATAGTAATAAGCCGATTTTGTTTTGTAATATTAAGTCGCTTTATGTTGCCATTTAAAACTAGATTATTAGAAGTTTTGTTACTTTGCAAATCCGTTTTTTGAACGTATATAGAGTTATTACTATAGGTAACTTCTATTTTAACTCCATTAGACGTATTTTCACTAAACAAAACTTGATTATTATTTTTGGGCACTATAAATATCAACTTGTTATCTTTAGCATCAATCGTTTCCTGATAGGATGATTGAAGCGAAGTAAAAATATAATCTAAAAACGACTTTGCTTGAGTTTCAATATAGGCTTTATTCTTTTCTCTATAGGCCATTTTTATATTATTAATCAAAATATTATATCCAACTTCTAAGACTATAAATAAAATAAGTGCAACAACTAACATTTCAACAAGTGTAAAACCTTTTTTTCTCATATAATCATCCCTATTTAACCATTATGTTTCCTGGTGGAAGTGAGTTGATTTCTATCACCTTTTTTATGGATGGATTGTTCCTATCACATATTTCTACATATAAATTTTCATTTTCTAATTTTGTTCCATCATTATATTTAACTATTATATTCCCATTCGATGAAAACATGATTGCTACAACATTTTGAAGTGTCATAGTGGAACTATCATTTTTTAATACAATATCGGTGTCAACTAACTCAACTTCCTTTTGGGCATTGTTTCCTTTAAGTTCAACATAAAATTTATCTCCGATTTTTTTAATTTCTACATGCCAACTTTCATAATCCATCTCTTTACTTGAATTTTCATAAGTTTCCTTTAACATTGCTGCAATTTCATCAGCATAACTATCAACCCTTGAGCTTTTACCTAGCCTAACAAAATTAAGTGTTGTTACTGCAGCGATGATACTAATTATAGCAAAAACAATGATCATTTCAGTTAAGGTAAAGCCTTTTTTCATATTATTTCACATCCTATTAAGAAATTAATTAACCAGAGGATATCCTCTGGTGTTTAATTTAAGATTAATAATTTGAATCCGGATTTGGATATAACTCTATATAATTATTAGTTCCATTAGAAACACCAATTTTCAGTTGATTTCCATCATAGTAATAATAAAAATGTCCTGACACTTTTTTAGGGGTTGGTATACTATTAATATATTTTATCAAATTTTGAGGTGTATTTTGAGTAAGGTCTGTCCAGCTATTACTTGTAAGTGTTACGTCCCCATTTGCTAATCCTTGAGTTATTGCACCTGCCAAAGCTTTTGCATTTGCAATATCAGCAGTTGATTTTGACTTATTTATTGAATTTAATGCTTGTGGAACAGCAATACCTGCTAAAATAGCTATAATAGCTAAAACCACAATCATTTCAATCAATGTAAAACCTTTCTTTTTTCTCTTTTCCATAACAAAACCCTCCTAACCTAAATTCATGTTACCATAAAGTTTAAACATCGGTAAAATTATTGAAGCTAGCATAAAACCTACTATTAGTGCTAAAAAAACTATCATGACCGGTTCAAAGACTGCAGTTAGCCTTGCTACTGAGTTTTCAACTTCATTTTCATAAAAATCTGCTAATTTTGTAAGCATCTCTTCTAAAGTTCCACTCTCTTCCCCAGTTTTTATCATAACAGGAACAAGAGTTGGGAAAATCTCTAGATCTTCAATTGGTCTACTTAATCCCTCACCCCCCTTCACCCTTTCAGCAACATCTTCAAATTGCTTTTCTATATAGGCATTGCCTAATAGTTTTTTTGTTGTATCAATCGCAGCAACTAAAGGAACTCCAGCATCGATTAAAGTAGAAAGAGTCCTTGAAAATCTTGCGATTGATGCGTTTAATGATATATTCCCTATTATAGGAATTTTAAGCTTTAATGTTGAAAAAAATATACTTCCTGATGATGTTTTTTGGTATATATTTGTTAAAATAGATATCAATATAATCATTATAAGAAGCATCAACCAATAATTCTTAATAAATGAACTTGTAGATAGAATAAATTTAGTTGTTGGAGGCAATTCAACACCTAAATCATTAAATAGCCCTACAAATGTCGGAATTACAAAAATCAAAAGAAGATTTAGCACAATTACTGCAACTAACAAAACTATAGCAGGATACATAAGTGCATTTGTAACCTTTTGCTTGAGCTTCATGTCCTTTTCAAAGTGGTGAGCCATTTTCTCAAAGGAATTATCTAAAGATCCACTCACCTCTCCTGCTTCTACCATATTAATAAGCAAATCTGGAAATACGTCTTTATTTTCTATCATCGACTCAGATAATGTTTTTCCCTTTTTAACATCCTCATATAGATTATTTACAGCCTTTACAAGCCTTTTATTTGAAAGCTGATTTCTTATTACCTCTAAAGAAGTCAAAAGTGTAAGCCCAGCTTCCAATAAAGTTGCAAGCTGTCTACAAAACAAATATAAATCCTTTGAAGATACTTTGTTTAAAAACTTAATACTTATCTCCTTGTTAAATAAATTTTTCTCACCAATGTCAATAATATAATATCCCTTTGATTTTAATTGTGATAAAGCAGATTCAAGGTCATTAGCTATAACATTACCCTTTATTCTTTTCCCTCTGCTGTTAATTGCCTCATAAAAAAACTCCGCCATAGTCATCTCCCTCTTTTAATCCATAGAATAGGTTACCCTTAAGTATTCCTCAAAGGTTGTTTCTCCCATCAACACCTTCTGTTTGCAACTCTCTTTAAGTGTAACAAGCCCCTTTTTCACTGCTAAATCCTTTAGTTCATCGCTGCTGGATGTTTTTAAAATGGAATTTCTTAATTCTTTATCTATAACCAATATTTCATAAATGCCTGTTCTTCCCATATATCCTTTATTGCCACAGTATGAACATCCTTTTCCTTTATACAGCTTTATATTTTGATTATCATTAATACCTAAAGCATTAATTTCTGTTTCATCCGGAATATACTCCTCTTTACAATGGGGGCATATTCTTCTTACAAGCCTTTGGGCAATTACACCAACCAATGAAGAGCTAATCAAATAATTTTCAATTCCCATATCAACAAGCCTTGTTACTGCACTTGCTGCATCGTTTGTATGTATAGTTGATAGAACAAGGTGTCCAGTTATCGCTGCACGAACTGCTATTTCAGCGGTTTCTTTATCTCTAATCTCACCTATCATTATAATATCTGGATCTTGTCTTAGAATCGATCTTAAAGCTGTCGCAAAGGTAAGCCCCGACTTTGGGTTTACTTCAACTTGATTTATACCATATATCGTGCTTTCGACAGGATCTTCTACTGTTATAATATTTTTGCTTCCAGTATTTAGTTCTCTTAAAATCGTATACAAAGTTGTTGATTTCCCACTTCCTGTAGGACCACTAACTAAAATGATACCATGCGGGGATGAAATTATTTTACCAAACAGCTCCAAATCGTGTTTTAAAAATCCTAAATTGGTTTTATCCTTTAAAAACGCCCTTTTATCTGCTATTCTAATTACTACCTTCTCTCCATAAACCGTTGGTAAAGTTGAAATTCTCATGTCATATTCCTGTTCAAAATACGTATACGAAGTTCTTCCATCCTGCGGAATTCTTCTTTCTGCTATATCCATATTTCCTAAAACCTTTATCCTGGCAACAAGGGCTGAATGAAGCTCAATTTCCATCTTCATAATTTCATAAAGTATTCCGTCGATTCTAAATTTTATCTTTAGCTCCTCTTCAAAGGGCTCTATATGAATATCGCTGGCCCTTTGATTTATTGCCTGTTCAAATATTGAATTTACTAATTTTATAATCGGCGCAGAGGCTGATTCATCTTCAGCAGCATTTTTATTTCTTTCAGTTTTAAATACCTTGCTTTCCTTCTTAAATTCCTCAGCAGCTTTAAGGGCCTCTTGTTTACCATAATACTTATCTATTTGTCTTTTTATTTCATCTGATTTTGCTATAACCGGTTGAACGTTTTTGCCGCTATAAATTTGAACATCTTCTATTGCAAATATATTTAAAGGATCAGCCATTGCTACATATAGCTTGTCCTTTTCAAGCTTAATAGGAATCAATGTATGTCTTTTGGCAATGCCTTCAGAAATAAGCTTTACTGCATCTTGTTCTATTGGAAACCTATCAAGCTTAACATGGGGTATTCCAAGTTGAAATTCCAAAACCTCAATAATTTGATCCTCTGAAATAAACCCCTGCTCAACTAATATTTCCCCAAGCTTTTTCCCGCTACTTTTTTGTAATGTTAAAGCCTTTTGAAGCTGTTCTTGGGTTATTAAACCTGCCTCTATTAAAACTTCACCTAGCCTCTTTTTAGTTTGCATAGACCATTTCCTTTCGGCATTTTATTTCAATCTCTTATTGTAATTATAAGGTAATTTTGATTTCTTGTAAATAAACCCTTCGTTTTTAAAAAAACATATTTATTGAATAAATCTTCATTTTTTGAGATAATATTAGTAAATTCAAACCTTGAGGTGATTTCGATGGAAAATATAAATATTTTTAATATTCTGAAGTATGAAATGGATAACTTGTTGTATAATCATATTTTGAATCAAAATATTAATCTAATTAAAAATTTTATTAACGATGACCTTATAGAAAAATTAGAATCGCTAGTAAGGAATAAAAAATTTACAGCAAAAGAACTTTATAATGAAGTTTATAATAATATTAAAATCTTAGGTCCAATTCCTGAAAACTTCTTGCAATATTTATATGAATATACTCTATCTAAATCCTTTCCAAATGCTGTAACAATTAAATTATATGATGATTATTCATTGGTATGCGAAATATTTTTAATATTATTTTCTATTTTAAATAGAATTCAAAAATATTACGATGACAATTCTTGGCAGGGAAGGTTCCCACTGATATTTTTAAATGAAGACGAAATAGATAGCGAAATGAGAACAGAATATAGCAGGTTCTTAAAGGCATTCAACAGTGAATACATTTACGAGCTTATGAAATTACATAAAGAGCTAACCCAGCATAATACCTTAGATCATATTTGCGGCGTTCATTATCTTGCACTATATATTGCAAGACAGGTAAAGGCTTCTGGCCTTCCTATTAGCCTTGCTAAAATTTCAGGAGCAGCCGCCGGTCACGATGTAGGTAAATTCGGATGTAGGCCTCAAGAGTTAAAAAAAATACCCTACCTTCATTATTACTATACGGATATGTGGTTTAAAAAGAATAATATCATGTATATAGGCCATATTGCTGTTAATCATTCCACTTGGGATTTAGAACTTGAGAATCTTCCAATTGAATCATTAATCCTTATATATTCTGATTTTAGGGTGAAAAATAAAAAAATAGGTGAAGGGCAAAAGATGCATATTTTCTCTCTGGAGGAGTCCTTCGATGTAATATTGCAAAAACTCGATAACGTCGATGAAAAAAAAGAAAAAAGATATAGAAAGGTTTACGCAAAATTAAAGGATTTTGAAGACTATTTAATTAGCCTTGGTATAAATGTCGACTTAGAAAAGAGTCAACCTAAAGAAGAGAAAAGTAAAATAAACTATTCACTACTACAAGGCAAAGATGTTATAAATCACCTTAAGTTTGCTGCAATTTATCACAACATCAATTTAATGCATCGCCTTCGCGACGAAGCTTCACTAAATCTTATGCTGGAGGCTGCAAGAAGCCTTTCGGATAAAAATAATCTTAGGGAATACCTAAGTGTATTTGAGGAATATTCCCAGTATTTAACTCAACATCAAAAGATATTAATGCTAAAATTCTTATACGATGAAATGTTAAACCCAGAAGATGATATTAGAAAGCAGTGTGCCCAACTTATAGGAACATTAATTGCTACCTTTGATGAAGAATACAGAAAGGAAGTTCCTGAGGATATTAACATAGAAAATCCTTCAATTACTAGCTTGGACCTTTTAAAACAATATATTAAACTTTTTTTAAACCCCGATGAAAGGTTATTAGACTTACATAAGGGATGGATTGGCTACAATTTTAGCACAATGCTATTGTCGCTATTTAAAAACTGTAGAAGAAATCAAGTTAATTCTTACAAAGAGGTTTTAAAAGAAATTTACAAAACTTCACCTCCTAAATACAATTTAATCTTTATGATAGAGGCAATTAAATATATTCCTATAACTGACGATGATGATATTTTTATTGAATTTCTCCTTAACAATTTTACATCAGACAATTTAGTTTATGTTTTATCCGCCCTTGATACAATAGATAAACTTTTAGAAAAATACCCGACTATCCCTAAAATGAGCACAATAAAGGAACATTTAATTAAAAATATGAACAGCAATCATTTTGAAGCTGATGAATATATTAAGACTAAAATACTTTCAAAATTAGGTCATCCAATTGAGCTCGATATAAATAAATACGAAAACAAGATATCAGATATTTCCCTTAGCAACTTAAAAACGGCTACCAGCTGGATTGTAAAAAGGATTCAAATAGAAATGCTCTACGATTATGCCATAAACAATATTAAAACCTCAGGACTTTATATTGCAATTCACTTCTGCAATATATTAAAGGTTAGTGCCTACGAAAGCGTTAGAAATAAAGCAGGAGAAATGCTTGTTAAACTTATTCCATATCTTACAATGGAACAGCGAAACGACATAGTTGTAGAATTATTAAGGGCACTTGAAATTGAAGGTTATCAATTTACTAAGTATATCCCTGAATATTTAGGACAAATAGTCCTATATTTAAAACCAATTGAATTAAATGAAGTTGTTGATGACTTTGTAGAAAAAATTAAAACTGCAGGTGTGCAAATAAACACACTTCTTTTAAAGACCATAGGTATATCTATAGCTAACTATTTTAAATATAAAATAAATTTTTACGAAGACAATAACCAATACTATCATAGATTAAACAGGCTATTAGGTGTTTTGATGAATGGTCTTGTCCATTATAAAAATTCTATAAGAAGGACGGCAATTAGTGTAATAGGAAAAATTATATTTGAAAATAATACTCTAAAATTTGAAGAAAAAGCAAAAATATTTAACTTAATCGCTAAAAAGCTTCTAACTTTAATTCCAGAGGATAAAAACGACGACCTTCAATTTTTCTCAAATTCAGCGTCATTAAATCATATTTATAGATTTATTTCTGAATATATAAATATAATAGGCAATATTGAATTAGAGCCAGAAAATAAAATTGCCTTTTTCCCTGGAAGTTTTGACCCCTTCTCCTTAAGCCATAAAGAGATTGCAAAGGCGATCAGGGATTTAGGATTTACTGTTTATCTACAAGTAGATGAATTTTCATGGTCAAAGCAGACTCTTCCAAACCTTTTAAGAAGGAACATTATAAATCTTTCAGTTGCAGATGAGCTAAAAATTTACATATTCCCAAAGGATGTCCCGATAAACATAGCAAATGTTAATGACCTTAAAAAACTTAAAGATATTTTCCCTCACTCTGAAGTATATCTTACCGTTGGCAGCGACGTTATTAGCAATGCCTCTGCCTATAAATTAGCTGAGGGCGATTTTAACATTTATAATTTCCCACATATAATATTTGAAAGAAGGAGCCTTTTACACACTCCTACAAATGATAGCTTAAATCTACAGGATTATTCAAAATTTAAAAAGGATATAATTAAACTTTCCCTTCCACCACAATATGAGGATATCAGTTCTTCACAAATTAGAAATTATATAGATAAAAATAAAAATATATCAGCCCTTGTTGACCCCTTAGCTGAAAGATATATTTTTGAGAATGGTTTTTATAGAAGGGAGCCACAATATAAATCGATAATTAAAACAGTATCAATTGATATTACAGTTTACGATGAACCAAGCAGTGAATTGATTTCTTTACTCTCTACATTATTTAAGAATAAAAATGAACTTTATAAACAAAAATTAATATCCATGTCCAAAAAATATAATGCAAGATTTTTAGTAATAAAGGACATAAAAGAGGATAAAATATTAGCCTTCTCTGCCTTCCATTGGCTAAGAAGTTCATCTTTATATTTAGAACTTTTTGACGCTATTGCAACTGAATATATAAGAGAAAACGCAGTTGGCAGAATAATAATGATTGATGCACTTTATATTAATAAAGATAATAGTTATAAAAATATTGATAAAATACTTTTAACCGAAACTTTAGCCTTTTGCATTGCTAAAGATTATGATTACGCTATTTATAAAGATTGTTTAGAACTAAATGACGAAGAAATCATAAATAATTTAACTCTATACGGTTTTATAAAGATTCCACATTCTGATGATGTATATGCAGTTAATATGAACTCCCCCTGCACGATTAATCTTGATATTGAAAACGTTTTAAAGGAGCCATTTAGAAGTAATTCAAACATCGCTTTAACAATTGAAAAATCACGCAAAAAACTTTTAGAGGCCCTTGTAAGCCTATATCCTGGCAATTTACTCTTGCCTATCGATATGGATATTGTTCACGAAAGTTTAGTAAGGAAGATATGTAAAGAAAATGGTGTATCAACTATTCCTCAAAGGGATAAAAAATATGGCCCCTTTATGTGTGTTCCCTTTGGTAATTTTTTAAATAGATACATCGTTCCAAATACAGTGACAAAATCATTACACACCGAAAAATTTTTTGAACCAGATATGAAAAGCTTTACTATAAAAGCCTATCCGTATTACCTTGAAATAGAAAATCAGGTTAAAATGATTAAATCCTTTAATAGGCCGGTTATCTTAATTGATGATGTTCTGCATAAGGGCTATAGAATTAAGGCATTAGATCCTCTACTAAAAAAAGAAGATGTAAAGGTTCATAAAATTATCGTTGGTATACTTTCAGGAAGAGGAAAAGAAATAATGGACGTTCAAAAAAGAGATGTTGACTGCGTTTACTTTATACCTAAACTTCGTCATTGGTTTAATGAAAATTTACTTTATCCATATATAGGTGGTGACATTCTCTGGAGGGGTGAATATCCAAAGAGAAATTTAATTCCATCTGTAAACTTAATTTTACCCTATGCATCTCCTACATTTATTAAAAAAGCATCAAAAAAGGCTATATATAATTTATCAAAAATATGCCTTGAAAATGCCTTTGATATATTAAAGGCAATAGAAGAAGAATATCAAAATATCAGAGAAAGAAACTTAACTTTATCAAATCTTGGAGATGTGTTTATTTCTCCAAGATACCCAGACCACGGTAAGGATATAAACTTTGATCTGAGCCTACCTCCTTCACATTATCTCAAAAATGACATTGAGCTTCTTGAAAGAATGGAAAACATTCTTATTCGCGAATGAGGTGTTGATATGTATTATTATAAATTACAAGATAAGTTTATTTTTTCATTTGATAAATATAATCTACCTTCTATTTCAGAAGAACAATGCTTTAAGCAAGATATAATATACTTCTTTGGCAGAATGCCTTTAGCAAAATCAAGGAGAAGTTTCGTCGTAACTTCTCCTAGTGAACTTTTTCTTAAAGAGGAGGATATTGAAATATTAAATCAAAATATGGATTTTTATGAATTGCCAATAAGGCTTATAGACAAAATAACCCAAAGAAAATTAATTTATATAAACACGAATTATAGTGATTGGCAAGATTTTTATTCCTTCAAGGCAAACTTTAATAAAATAAACATAATTGGTCTTGGAGATGTTGGAGGAATTTTGTTAACAGGTCTTAGATTGATGGGAAAAAATATTATTGAATCCATAGGCATTTACGATAAGAACATCGAAAAAATGAAAAGATGGTTCTATGAAGCTAATCAAATTCTTGAGTCCTTTAGTAAGGATAAATATCCAAAAGTTTCAATCCTCAATGAAGAAGATATATTTGATTGCGATATATTGATATTTTGCGTAAGTTCCAATGTCCCCGGACTTAATGAAAAGGGCGATGTTAGAATGCTTCAGTTTGAAGGAAATTCAAAAATAATAACGCAGGTTGCTAAAAATGCTCGTAAAAATGGTTTTAAGGGTATCTTTGCCGTAGTTTCTGATCCTGTTGACCTTTTATGCAAAGTAGCCTTTGTTGAAAGCAATAAAAATGAAAATGGCACTTTCGACTATAAGGGGCTAAAACCCGAACAAATAATTGGTTTTGGCCTTGGTGTTATGAATGCAAGGGCCAGCTTTTATTCAAAATTAATAAATGGTGCCGAAAATTACGACACAGAAGGAAGAGTTTTTGGACCCCATGGTAGGGACATTGTCGTTGCAAACAGCATTGTTAATTATGATGATGAGGTTTCAATTGAACTTACAGAAAGGGTAAAAAATGCAAATATAGATGTTAGAATGACGGGTTTTAAACCCTTTATCGCCCCCGCCTTATCTTCAGGGGCTCTATCGATTATTTCCCTAATAAAAGGAGACTGGTTTTACGGCTCCACGTTTATTGGAGGAACTTATTTTGGTTGCAAAATGCGTATTAATAAAAGTTTCATTGAAATTGAAAGGAATCCTTTAAACGAAAGGTTATTAAATAGAATAAAAGAAAGTTATAGGAAACTAGGTGAAATTATATGATATTTGTAATTACTACTCCTAAAAGGGGAAAAACATTAAACAATATGCTAAAAAGTTTTCTCTCTGATAAACCTTATAAAATTATTGACTCACCTGAAAAGATCGAAAAACTACAAAACAAAAAAATATTATTTGCCTTAGATTTAGATGAAGCAGGTTTTTGTCATGAAGTTAATACTATTATGTCTAAATTATTTGAATTAGGAAAAGATTCCCTTTTAAACTCAACTGCTGCGATCTTGATCCATAGCCCTAATTATCTTTTTACTAAATCTCAGGCACAGTCTATAATATTTCTTGCAAATAGTTTAGGTTGCCGTTTTATAGGTCATCCCCTTGTGGAGGCAATAAAGGACTTTAAAAACTTTCAAACATGGCAAAAAACAATTAATCTTTCCCTTGAAGAAATCTGTTATGACCAATGCAGAATATTGGGCGATAGACTTTGGGATTTTGATAATAAAAAGCCTTCTAAGCCTAAACTACTGGCCCTTCATGCCAGCAACAAAAGCACCTCTAACACCCTTATGCTATGGCATATGGTAATGAAAAATTTATGTGAATTTGAAATAAAAGAACTGCATGTTGAGAATGGAACTGTTCTTGATTGCATTGGCTGTTCCTTTAAAACCTGCATTCATTTTAGTAAACAAAGAAGCTGCTTTTATGGTGGAATTATGGTGGAGGAAGTTTACCCAGAGGTTGAAAAATCCGATATAATAATGTGGATTTGCCCTAACTATAATGACGCAATTTCTGCTAATTTAACGGCTGTCATAAATAGATTAACTGCGCTTTATAGAAAGATGAAATTTTATGATAAGAGAATATATTCAATTGTCGTATCCGGCAATTCAGGAAGCGACAATGTTGCAAAACAGCTCTTGGGTGCTTTAAATATAAATAAGGGGTTTATATTACCCCCCTATTTTCTTCTTTCTGAAATTGCAAATGATCCTGGAACAATCCTTAAGGTCCAAAATATTGAAAATAAAGCCCTTGATTTTGCATTAAAAATAAAAAGAGAAATATTTGCCGATTGAAAGAAAAGTAAAATTAAAGTATAATATGCTTGGACGCTCACCTCAATTTTACTCCTACGATTGTAGGGGTTATTTTTTTATTTGCACCAATTGATAAACTCTTCAAAGAGCCTCAACATTATTGGGTGTTTCTTAGTCATCATCTCGGGATGCCACTGAACCGCCATTATAGGCTTTGTTTTATGCTCTATTGCCTCCACTACTCCATCTGAAGATGTGGCAGAAACTATGAAATTACTTGGCACTTCCTTTGCTGCTTGATGATGGAAACTATTTACAAGAACTCTATCCGTATCAAAAATCTTATAAAGCCTTGTTCCCGGGATTATATTTATATAATGTCCTATGTCATTTATATTAGCCCTCTGCATATGATTAATGTATGCTCCTATATTTTGGCTAATATCCTGATAAAGTTTTCCACCAAAAGCAACCACCATTATTTGCTGCCCTCTGCTTATTCCTAAAATAGGCATATCCTTCTCTATAGCTGCTTTAACTATGAAAAGCTCATATAAATCCCTTGGAGTGTATGTAAATCCTACATGTTTTGATGGTTCCTCTCCGTAATAAATTGGGTTCACATCATGTCCGCCAGATAAAATAATGCCATCAAGCTGATCGATTATCTGCAAAAGATCCGATTCCTTGTTAATTATAGGAACAATAACAGGAATACCGCCTGATTCTAAAACTGCATCGATATAGTCCTTTGCAATATAAAACCTTTCCTGGCCTGTGTAAAGGCCCTCCTGAGAAATCATATAATCGGCTGTTATTCCAATTAAAGGTTTTTTCATAACATTCACCTCCTGTTATTTATATGATATATCTTTTTTGGGGAATTTAAAAGTAATTTAAAAAAAATTATTGTATAATAAAATTAATGAAGGAGGGATAATAAATGAAAAGAATATATATGGACAATGCAGCAACATCCTTCCCAAAGGCTAAGGGAGTTGCTGAGGCTATGACAAATTACATAGAAAATATAGGCGGAAATGTTGGAAGGGGTTCCTATTACAACTCCTATGCTGCAGGATCAATAGTCTATGAAACAAGGGAACTTTTATGTAAATTATTCCACTTTGATGACCCCTTAAAGGTAGTATTTACGATGAATATAACTCAAAGTTTAAATATGATACTTAAAGGTTTTCTTAAAGAAGGTGACCACGTTTTAATTTCTTCAATGGAGCATAATGCTGTCCTAAGGCCCTTAACTAGTCTAAAGCAAAAAGGAATCGAGCTGGATATAATTCCCTGCGACAACGAAGGCTTTCTAGATCCTAATTCAATTAAACAATATATAAAATCTAATACCAAATTACTTGTTATAACTCATGCTTCTAATGTATGTGGCTCTATACAGGAAATTAAAGAAATAGGTAAAATTTGTAAAGAACATGATATTGATTTTGTTCTTGATTCTGCTCAAACTGCAGGAATATTAGATATAGATTTTTACGATACATACTTAAGTGCCCTTACCTTTACAGGGCATAAAGGTCTTTTAGGCCCCCAAGGAATTGGAGGATTTTTGATTACCAATGAATTTTCAAATAAAATATCCCCTCTTATAGAAGGTGGAACTGGAAGCCTTTCAGAATCCTATTCGCAACCTGAAATTTTACCTGATAAATTTGAATCGGGCACCTTAAATATCCCTGGTATTTTTGGGCTTAATGCATCTTTAAAATATATATTAAGTTTAGGCCTTGAAAATATAAGAAAAAAAGAAAAAGATCTTGCAAAGCTATTCCTTGATGGACTTCATAACATAGAAAATATTAAAGTTGTTGGAAGTTATGATATAAGTAAAAGAACTGCAGTAGTTTCAATTGATTTTCAAAACATAGATAACTCTGAAGCAGCCTTTATCCTCGATAACGAATATGGGATTATGACAAGAGTTGGACTTCATTGTGCTCCTTTAGCCCATAAAACTTTGGGAACCTTCCCAAAGGGAACAGTAAGATTTAGCTTTGGCTACTTTACGTTAGAAGAAGATATATTCTATGCATTGGAGAGCATAGAAAAAATAGCTAAACTTTAGGTTAAATATTGATGCTCATAATTTTTTATTATATAATTAATAACAAACCGAATATTTAAAGTCAATGATGGGGAGGAGTATCATGAGGATCCCTTAAGCGAGCAGGGGACGGTGGGAGCCCTGTAGGGTTACTTATGAGAAAAGAGCCCCTAAGACGCTGCCGGAAAGCTTTATGCAAGTATGGTAAGCCCCTTCATAGGGTTAAAATTTCGAGTGGGCACATGCCAATAAGAGTGGTACCGCGGGATAGCCGTCTCTTGCAGAGACGGCTTTAATTTTTTTATACGGGAGGGATGTTTATGGAATATAAAAAGATAATCTCTGAAAGACTAAGTGCATTAACAGGTCTTTCAAATGATGCAATTGAAAAACTTATTGAAATTCCACCAAAACCGGAAATGGGTGACTTTGCCTTCCCCTGCTTCCAGCTTGCAAGAACCTTAAGAAAAGCTCCTAATTTAATCGCCGAAGAATTAAAAAATAGCATAGATAAATCTGGTTTTGAAAGAATTGAAACTGTTGGTGGGTATTTAAACTTTTTTGTAGATAAAGCAAACCTTGCAAAATCAACCCTTGAAAAAATATTATCTGAAAAGGATTCATATGGACATTCAAAGATAGGGGCAGGTAAAACAGTTACAATAGACTTTTCTTCACCAAATATAGCAAAGCCATTCCACGTAGGACATTTATACTCAACTGCAGTTGGTAACGCTCTTTATAGGATATTTTCATCCCAAGGCTATAAGTGTGTTGGCATAAATCATCTTGGCGATTGGGGAACTCAATTTGGCAAACTAATAGAAGCATACAAAAGATGGGTTGATGAGGAGGCTCTTGAAAAGGAACCTATTAAAGAACTATTAAGAATTTATGTTAAATTCCATGAAGAGGCAGAAAAGGATCCAAGCTTAGAAGACATTGCAAGAATGCATTTTAAAAACCTTGAAGATGGCAAAGAAGAAGAAGTTAAGCTTTGGCAAAAAATTAAAGACGTTAGCTTGATGGAATTTAATAAAGTATACGATATGTTAAAAATTAAATTCGACTCCTATGCTGGGGAAAGCTTTTACAACGACAAAATGGATGAAGTTGTAAAAATGCTGGAAGAAAAGGGACTTCTTACAGAAAGCCATGGTGCACAGGTTGTTAATTTAGATGAATTTAATATGCCACCCTGCATAATTAAAAAGTCCGATGGTGCCACGATTTATGCAACAAGGGACCTTGCTGCAGCAATTTATAGAAAAAGAACCTATGATTTTTATAAAAATATATATGTTGTTGGTCTTGAACAAACTTTACACTTTAAACAGGTATTTACAACCCTAAAACTTATGGGGTTTGATTGGGCAGATGACTGCGTTCATGTAGGTTTTGGTATGGTAAAGTTTGCTGATAAAAAACTTTCAACAAGAAAAGGTGATGTAATATTCCTTGAGGATTTATTAAATGAAGCTATTCAAAGAGCTAGAGAACTTATTGAAGAAAAAAATGCATCATTAGAAAATAAAGACGAAGTTGCAAAAATTGTTGGAATTGGTGCAGTTGTATTCACCTACTTAAAAAACAACAGAGAAAGAGATATTGTTTTCTCATGGAATGATATTCTCAATTTTGATGGTGAAACAGGACCATATGTTCAATATTCATATGCAAGAGGTAAAAGCATTCTAAGAAAGGCAGAAGGTTATGGTGCTAATTTTGATTTTGAAAAGTTAAATTCTCCTGAAGAAGTAGAACTTGTAAAGCTTTTAGCCTCCTTTAATGATGCAATCCTTTCCGCAATAGATAAGTATGAACCTTCCATTTTAACAAGATATATTATTGATGTAGCTAAAGCCTTCAATAAATTCTACAACATGCACCCAATCCTATCAATTGAAGATGAAGCATTAAGAAATGCACGCCTTGCCCTTGTTGAAGCTACAACTATAGTTATTAAAAATGGATTATCATTGATTGGTATCGATGTGGTTGAAAGAATGTAAAATGAGCCCCTAGGTTAGGGGCTCATTAATTAATTGTTTTAATATTTTAGTTAATTCATCATAACCTATTATTGTAGATGCATCTTTTGGTTTTAACTGCAAAAATAAGTAGTTTCCAAATTCCTTTTCAACAAGAACGTCCATATCTAACTGTCCAGGATAAATAATTATAACCTTTTCAATAGGGAAAATAGGCCTTTCTAAATCTTTTGAAATATATTGAACTGTTGTTTTGTAATTTTTAATTTGAATCATCGTCTCATTATTTTCTATATCACTCCACAAGTAACCGAATCTTCGATATTTAACTTCTATTATATAAGATTTTATATATTTGTTATCTTTATAAAAATCAATCCTTATGTCCGGTAATTTATTTGAAGCATGAGTATAAAAACCCGAACCGTTTTTTAAAGCCTCTTGATATAATGAGTATAGTTCCTTTTCATACCACACTTCTAATCTTAAGTTTCCTTTAGTAAAAATTGCTCCCATCCCGCTTGGGATCTCATCATTTAACTTGTTTGAAAGCAATTTTTTATAGTCGCTTTCCTCAAGGTTAAATCCTAATTTTTGAATTATATCTAGGACAACTAATAAAACAAAATACTCATAAAGTAGATCCGTTGTTTTAAAATTTGGTTGATAATAATTTTTATAGTCTATAAGTTTTCTATATAATCTATAAACTTTCCCATACTTTGAATTCATTAATATGCTCTTTAATGGGATAACTTTACTTGTAGAATCTACATCTATAAAAAAGTTTATATACTTTGACAATAAGTTTTTCATCCAGCGAAGGTCCTTAATGAGAAAATCATAATCATTAAAATCTCCTTTTGTTTCCTTTAATTCATTCAAAAATACCTCTAAATCCCTAAGTTCCATATAAAGATTTAAAAGCATCGCCTTTAAAATTTTGTTTTCTCTTGAATTTAGGGTTGGGATCTTTTTTATTTCTAATCTTTCTCCCCCATTTCTCCTGCCTGAAAACCTAATAGTTTTGATATCTTGTTTTTTAACATTTTGTCCTTTCATATAAGCTTTTTCAAGTTCAGTTAAAGGTGATTTAATTATTTCGTCTAATAGTTTAACTAATATTATGAAGTTTTCCTTATATGTCTTTATAACATTTAAATAATTTGATTTTATTATATTTTTCTTTATTCTATTTATTTGAGCAAAGGTGTTTAAATTATATGATATTCCGTCTATTCTACTATTTATATAATCCCTTATGAATTGTAGCTGCAATTCATTAACATGCCTTGGATTAACAGAATAAATATTGTAATAATAATTGCCCTTATAAAAAATTCTTACCAAATGGTCCCCTGGAAGAAGAATAGAATATTTATTTAAACCTTCAAATAATTTTTGGCTCTCATTTGGATTTATCTTTATAAACTCACCTTGGCCGTTAAAAATATTTTTTATTTCTAAGTAGCTGTTTTCATCAGAACTTTCGAATTTAACGTTTACTTTTGATGATTCTTTTAGTTCAACTATTTTTTCCTTTATCTCATATATATTGTCATAAAATTTGTCTAACCTAAAAATAGTTTCTTTATCGAAGTTATCAACAGTAAATACTACTGCTGCACCAAAATTATGATGCATACCCATTATAATACATCTCCTCAGCCTTTCTCTTTATTTCTGCTAAACAAAGTTTAAAATCTGAAACATTCTTTGCTAAATCGTCAGTAAATAGCTGATATAATAAACTATCTTTAATTCCTTCTCCATCGCTAATTCCTATAAGCCTTCCGAACTGTTCCTGATGCCCTTTGATTTTAGTTAAAATTCTTTGTTTGATAGCAATATCTATTGCCCTACTTCTATCAATAAGTTTTTGTCCTTTATCGTCTTCGGGAATATTTAAAATATATAATGCTATATGCTGTAGTGTTCTATAGGAAACTCCTTTTTGTTTGTCAAAGCTGTTAATCAGGTTATGTAGTTTATCAAAAAACTTCAATTCAATGTCTTTAAATACATCAATAGGGAAATCAACTGTCCTTCTCCAACTCCTTATAAATTTGCTTTCTACAAAGCTTTCTGTGTAATTAGTATTTTTTTTGTTTTTAAACAAATCCTTCATTTCCACAAATGGAACGCTTTCTAATGTTATTACATTAGCCCTATCTAATAATCTATCCGAAAAATCTTTAGTTGTTTCATCTATATTAACAGTTCCAACAAATAAAACATTATCGCCAACAGTTATCTGAGCAGGATATTTATCGCTATTTTTACAGTTTGAATTTTTATTGTATAATATCAATTTTCTTTCATCTTCCTTCATCTCTAAGAGCGAAATAAAAGGGCTAAACCAATACTCTACTTGACTTAAATTCATTTCGTCAAAAATAATCATAAAAAGGATAGTGTCAAGATATTGTAGGTTAATTTTTATAGACAACCCCCTAAAATGTTTAAAATCAAGACTTTCGTAAACTTTTAAACTTTAAATTATATTTTCATATTTAATTGATTTTAATATCTTATACATTGGCGTTACTTTTCCAATATTTAATATTGTTATATTATTTATTCCTTCTCGTGAAGAATTATTTATTCTTTTAATTGTTTCTTTTATCTTCTTTTTATTTAATCTAAATG